>NZ_JAERVL010000018.1 GCF_016745835.1 Caldalkalibacillus salinus
TGCTCGTAGCTGTATCCTGGCGCACTTACTCGGTCAATCACTCCTTGGTCATCACCTACCGTTCCATTTGGAAGTTCGCTTAATTCTGAAAAGAAATACACCTAAAGTGAACAACCTAACGTGTTCGCTTTAGGTGCATCATATAAGTTCTAAAGTGTAGCTCGTTTTAAAATCCCAATATACCACTTTTCTCGTGCCATACTTTTTCTAACTCATCTCCCTTTACCTCTTTTTGCCAGTATCCTCTATCAATGTATGTGAACCCATTCTCTTTACAGTAATCTCTATCACCATGAGAGATAATAATTTTATCTTTGAACTTATCGACTGCAACTTCTTTTCCTTTATACAAAGCTTTTGACCTTATTACATATACATCATCTAGCTCTTCAAGATCGACTCAAAAATATGACTTTTTTCTTTCCATATTTTTTCTAATTCTTCTTTTAAGACTTCTTTTTCCCAAACACCAGGCTCAATAAAAGAAAAATTATATTTTTTTCCAAATTGATTTTCTCCTTGAAAAATTACATATTTTCCATTCTCAGTTACTCTTGATACTCCAACCTCTTTTCCTTTGTAAACAGCTTTATAAAATAAATAATAAATCTTGTCTATTTCCTCAACTTTCACTGTTTTTAAATAGTACGTTTCCCCTAGATGCTTTTTTTCAATAAATCCAATATTAATATCTTGTGGATCAGATGAAAATAAATTTACTATCCCTTCTAAAACAGCATACGAGGATTTATAGATTTTATTTTTGTATATAGCGTATTCACCATTTCCTAATTCATACATGATTAATCCCCTTAAAAGTTTTTATTAATTTTTTTTCAGAGTTATAGAAGGCTACAAGCACTTTATGACCTGTTCTAGTAAATTCATATATCTCGGTACCTGCTACTAATTCTCTTTCAAAACCTTCTACATACATAAATTCTGGTACAACAAAATTGTCGCTTAAAGTTGTGCCATTACCAGTATATGGACGACCATCAACATGTAATAGAACTCTTTCTCTAGTCTTATCATTAAGCTTATTTAAAATATTTTCAATCCTTTGTTTATCAACTTGCTTGTTACCGCCAATTGGGATATTTATTTTTGAAATATCGACAGCAGGAAATCTTATAGCCCCTACTGAATAGTCACTGTAATTATAGGCTTTTTGCCCATACTCCTCTACAGTTTTATAATGTAAAGCTAAACCATCAATGATTTCTTCAGGTGTATCAAGGTGTTTTACATCTTGGGCTCTTGTAATAAAGCCCCGTATGTTATATGTTCCACTAAAATAATGTTCGAAGTCACTTGGCTTGATCACCTTTTGCATGATTGTAGTTGGTTCAGGAAACTCTGCATCCAATCTTATTCGAATAATCTTTTCTAGTTCTGTATCTGTAAGCTTGTCAATACTTGTTCTGCGTATTCGGTTAAAGTCTTCAAGAGAAATATTATGTTTTCTTAATATTATCAAGAGTTTCTTGAAATGATTCTTTGAGATGTGCTGAACGGTGTGCCCCTGCTTCCACCGCCTCTATAAAGTTGTCTACCTGACTTGGACCATTAACTCTTAATCTCTCAAGTTCAGATGGACTCTTCTATCAAACAGCTGGTGTATGTTTTCAGGACTGAAGCCTTTTTCTTGGATGTATCGTTTTACCCACGTTGCCTCTGTACGGTTAATGATACCATAACGAGCGTAGTCATTTGGGTCTATATGTCTGTTGGCAGCTCTTCTTTGGTTTACACTTAATGTCTATCTAAAGCCTTCGGCTTGGGCTTTAACTTATTCTTCCCACTCCTGCTCGTAGCTGTACCCTGGGGTACTTACTCGGTCAATCACACCTTGGACATCACCCACCACAATATTCGGATTGACCCATAACTGTCCTTGATGGAAATTGTAGGCAACCATATCTTCATGTATCTCAAACGCTGTTTTCACTCCCTCTGTTAAGTACACGAACCAGTGGTATTTTGGTGGAACAAGCGAATAAAGTAAATTATTTTCTAGCCCTTCTTTTGAATTAGATTTTACTTCGTCTAAGATATCGAGCCCTGATCTCTCAGAGATAAGGCACTTCGCTTCTGCTAGTTGGATCATTCGTAGCTGTTGGGCTAAGTATTTCTCTTGCGATTCTATAACTTCTTCCGTTTTAATAAACTCATCATCTGTTTCTAAATACGGTACGACATACTGGCCTTGTTCTGGCATGGTGTGTGTGTGAATTTTATTTTGATGTATGTTTATAAATAAAGTTTGGGGTCTAATGATTCCTTCAAATTTTTTTGCACAATTTCCTTCAATGACTACACAACGAAAATGCGAAGAATCGTATTGAAGTTGGAAGGAATCTACTGAAGTTATATCGTTATACGTGTATTTAGTGATTATACTAGGATACTCTTTCTGTTCTTTTTCTCTAAGATCTTTGTATTCATACAATTTATACTCGAAAAATTTCTCATCCTGTACCAACTCTTTAAAATCTACAGCCATTTGCAGACACTCTTGCACACGCTTTACGTCATAGTGACATACAGAACTAACAGCATATTTTTCTAG
This sequence comes from Caldalkalibacillus salinus, assembly GCF_016745835.1. NCBI lineage: Bacteria > Bacillati > Bacillota > Bacilli > Caryophanales > Bacillaceae > Caldalkalibacillus > Caldalkalibacillus salinus. The sequence continues at coordinate 2,573 of NZ_JAERVL010000018.1, forward strand.
CATTTTGTAAGCCTCCTTACTTGATTTGCCAATGAATAATGTTGATTTGATAACCTTCCTTCTTAAATGCTTTGATTAGTTTATCTCCTAATCTCGGGTCGTAATAATCATCTGGGAAGATATACAATTTTCATCACTGTTTGATTCTCGCCCTGTTTACCTTTCCTATATGTACGCCATACTGTCCGTTTTCCCTGCTGAACGCACTCGCTTAGCTTCTCTTTCAGGTGATCTGCTCCGCATACGCTCATTCCTTCAGATTCGGGAAAGCTTTGCTGCAAGGTAAATGCGCTATCATCAAACAGTGGCTCAAACGATTCAGCCCTTCGAGCTATAATTGAGAAGTATATCATCCAAAAAAACAGCCAAAGAAGAACACTTGAACCAGGCTCTTCTTTGGCTTGATCTTTAGCTTAAGCCTTCGGCTTTAACTTACTCTTCCCACTCTTGCTCGTAGCTGTACCCTGGCGCACTTACTCGGTCAATCACACCTTGGACATCACCCACCACAATATTCGGGTTGACCCATAGCTGTCCTTGATGGAAATCGTAGGCAAACATATCTTCATGCATCTCAAATACTGTTTCCACACCCTCTGTTAAGTACACGAACCAGTGTTATTTTGGTGGGACAGCTGAGTATAGAAAACTACCTTCTAAATCATCTATTGTATCTGATGGTACTTCTTCTATAATATCTCCTACAGAACGCTGAGCAATATGACACTTCACTTCAGTTAATTGAATCATTCTGAGCTGTTGGGCTAGGAACTTTTCTTGTGATTCAATGACTTCTTCCGTTTTAACTTGCTTATTATTCGTTCCTAGGTTAGGAACGAAATATTCTCCTTCTTCCGGCATTGTGAAGGTTCGGATTCTATTATGAAAAATTCTGATAAATAATGTATTTAGGTTTAGTTTTTTTTCAATTTTTTTTACAAAGTTTCCTCCTATAGTTGCACAATAGAAATGCGAGGGATTATACTTCAATTGAAAAGAATCTACTGAACTTATGTCTTCATATTTGTACTTTGCCGTCATATCCGGATATTCATTTAGTTCTTTCTCTCTTAAATCACTGTATTCATACAGTTTGTACTCAAATAACATTTCGTCCTGTACCAACTCTTTAAAATCCACAGCTAATTGTAAGCATTCATCTACGCTTTTTTGTTTTTCGTAATAACAAATACTAGATACTGAATAGTCTTCTACCATTACTTATACCTCCAATGAATAATGTTGATTTGATAACCTTCCTTCTTAAATGCTTTGATTAGTTTATCTCCTAATCTCGGGTCGTAATAATCATCTGTGAAGATATAGGTGAAAACAACTTGTTTGTCTTTATATTTATCTACTGCAATACCTAATCTACGAATGTCTTTTAGAACACCCTCTTCAAAGTAAGCTGTGTCCTTCAAATGTCTATTAAATGACCCTTCGGCATAGTTTCTTGATTCAAATAATATTAGGTTCTGGTTGTCAACTCCTATCACGTCTAATTGAGCTGCTTTCCCATTTACAACGATATCAACGTCTCTTTTCACATCATCTAAGTTCAATACACGCTTGGCTATATTTTCAGTGAATGCTTCTCCGACTATCCCTTTTCTATTTCGGTAATCTCGCATGATGGCGGCATCTTGTAGTTGCTTTATTGTAAGGCTTCGATCCAGTAATTCTCTACTAATACGGTTAGCCATCTCCTCAGATAACAGGCCTGTTGGGCTTCCTTCTACTGTGACTTGATTTTTAACCGTAAATTTTTTACCCAAATCCTCAATGTTTCCAAGGGATTCTCTAACATACGGGTACCTTTTTGTCCCATCCGCTTTTGTAGTATTTTCAAGAGTCAGGAGATCATCTATGTTTTTCGTATCGATTAGGTACGCTCTTCTGATGTCCTTAAACGTATAGCTGTAATCAGTTATAAGTCTCTTCGCTGACGGCCATCCGTTTAGGTTCTGAACAAGATGCTTAAGCTGGCTAGGTGTCACCTCGTTATTGGCGAAGAAGCGAATATCGTCTAGTGCTACATGGCCTCTTATTAATTCTACTACAGATTTTGCTTGTTCACTATTCCTAATGCCATATTGTATAAACGCTTCAGGCTGGATGCCATGTCTTGTTATATAGAGGATATCCTCTGCACGAATCCCATCTGTTAGGAAGGATTCTATCTGATTCATATTGATACCGTCGTTAAGTAAAGACTTGAGGCTCTGTAAATCTTCTATACCATTTCTCGATACGATCTCGATAACATCGTGGTTTACATTCAAACTTCTAAGGTCTGATGCTAGTTCATATATGTTCTCTAATTCTTTTGTTCCGGAATTTTGAGCCAACATATAAATATGAGCATCACTGAATCCTTCTTCGGCAAACCGATGTACAATGCCAGGATTGGATTCGTCAATGAACCGTAACGTTTTGCTAATGAGTTGATCGATGTTGGCTTTAGCCGCTCGAAACAGTTTAGGGAGATACGGGATCATAAAGAAGGCGATCGCTAGCTTTGCTTCTGAGATGATGGCCTCTCCTGCTTCTTCATTGCCATACCTGTAGTAATCCTCTAGTATACTGTTGAGGTGAGCAGCATAAAAATACATTCCTAAGCCTAGTATTAAGCCAATAGCGGTAGCTGGACCACCACTTAAGATTAGAACCCCTGTGGTGAGAATTCCGATCATGGCATCCAAAATGGTGATGATCGTTGCTAGGTCAATGATGAAGGCTGTTGATCCACCATTGATGCCCCCACCGATACGGTACGCTGCCGCACCCGTTTCTGGATCAAGGACAATGTATGCTGTACCTTTCCAGTCGAAAAATTGAATGTCTTCACCTGGAATCGTCACGTGATGTCCTTTATCGATTGCGCTTAATATATCTTGTTTGACGATGGAGCTGACATTAAGTTTTGGGAGTACTCGATCGATATTCTCTTCGGTTACTGTATAGGTTGGGATGCCACGTTCGTTTGCAATCTGAAACAACTTGATCGTTGAGACGGATGGCACCCCGACCGTTTGTTCAAAGATATGGTGTTCCAAGGCTGAGCCCATCATCCCGCTTGCAACCATAAACGCTTTTTCATGCGCTTCGTTCCCATTAAAGCTATTCACAGTAAGGACATTGCGATTGACGTCTACAAATAATCCACCTTGTGACATCTGGACTGGACTCAGAAGGAAATATTTAACCTGGGGTTCATATCCAGTGGTTGTTTCACCTAATAAATGAGTGAAATGGATTTTATGTTGTCCACTTAAAAATGTCTGACTCATTTGAACTTGAGATAGATAGGTCTGAACGATGCCGTGCAAGACTTCCCCCATGATTCCTTCTGAATATGGATCAGAAGTTTCATTAGCCGTCTGAGACACCGCCTCCATCCGCTTCTGTAGCCCCTCTAGTTGATGACTGGAGACCGAGCCAAAGTCTAATCCTACTGCATAGTATCCACCTGTCGTAACTGTATTTTCTGCCTTCTCCGTTCCAATACCTGGGGCAGATAAGTGGATATTGAACGCTTGGCGGTATCCAGCCCCAACAGGTTCTCCTGATGCTACTGTCTGGCCGTCTATCTTCAGTTCAGGCGTTAATTTGATAAGGTATACAGGCGTTTCAAACAGACCACCATAAGCTTCAATGACTTGTTCATCATCTTCTGTCGCTGGTTCCCAGGATAACGTGATTTTTTTACCGTATAGTTCAGCCGCTCGATTGATATAATCGAAATCAAGGGCACCGTTCCAGTTTAGTTGAAAAGGACTGCCGCCTTGAATGGTAAATCTGACGGTTTCAGCAAGTTGGTCTGGTATTACTGAAAATGTCCCCTTTACCTGCGTCGTTGAGTAAGGTAAAGACAATGGCAAAAAGCCTAATCTCTCATCAACGGTCACCCATCCACCAGTAACATCAACGAAATTCCCTTGGTCATCTGGTAATGTGGCTTCTGCATAGTCTAGTAGTCTATCGTACTCCGTTTCAAAAGAGTCTAATAGGATTTGTCCAGGTACTCTGGATGTGGTCAAACCATCTCCAGATCTTTCACTTCCTAGATGAACCTGCTCAAACACAGCCTCAAAATCCACATCAAGCTGACGCTCTAAATCTAGCCCTTCCACATACTCTTTCTGGACAAAGGTCGGATCAAGAGGTACCCAGGTGCTTGAGCCGCTTCGCTCACCGATACCACGATATTCATCATAGGGCACGTACGCTTCAACCCACACGTGTTCCTTTTGGATGGCCGTTATTTCGCCACCAGAGATGATAGAGCGAACCGGTGTCCCTAGTGAGGCCAGGATTTTGGCTGCTGCCTCGGGGGTCTCTGCCCCCACCCAGTTCATCGCGCGCTCGATCGGAATCTCAACCGTGCCATGAGCGTAACGAGCAGGAATGTCGTGGTAACGCAAAAGAGAGATTAAGAGCGACGCTTGGTCTAAGTCGTTCCCGCTACGTTGTTCAAACGTCCCAAACGCTCCTTTACGTGAACCGTAGTACGGCTGGAAGTCGATCTCGTGACGAACGAATTCGTAGATGGCAAGTGGGTCGTTGCCCAGGTCATCAGCCAGAGATACGATCTCTTCTGTCCAGGTTGTTTCTATGGTTTCTTGTAAATCTGCATCCGTCGGCTCAGCTAACTCTGTATAGTCGATGTCAGTAGCACTAGCCTCAACCTGAGCTGTCTCCATGTCTTCCCCAAGGATCACAGTCTCAGGCTCTGCGTCGAACTGGCGATGAGGGAGCTCGTTGCCAAGTAACTCATGTGGCACTTCTGGCGCCAGTATGTCCTTTAAGGCGTTAAGCTTCTGCGCCCATTGTTCATCAGCTGACGCTTGTTCCGATGCGTCTTTTTGGGTTTGTTCTGCTTTGTTTTTATCCTCCGATTGCACCTCTTCCACATACGTGGCGACTTCTTCTAACGTCGCTTCTAGTGTGGCAAATTGATCATCGATTTCGGCTCTTTTCTCTTTTAAACGTCGTTTCCCTACGCTTGAGCCCGCTTGTTGTAAAACTTTTTCATGCTCTTTCCATTCTTGGACTAGGGCCTTCTTTGCTTCTTTGACCTCTTTTTGTATCGATTGGATGGATCGGCGTACGTCGGCATAATCACGTTGTTCCCACCCTCGCTCTAATGCGTTGTACTCGGTCGCAAGCTGTTCGGCGAGCTGACCAAGAACGGATAAATCAGCGGCGTTATGGCCCGATTGAGCCATAACGTGCTGTTCATTTTGCTGTGTATTGTGCTGTGCAAAATACGCTTGCTGTGCCATCGCATCTTGCATGTGATAAGAGGCAATCAGCTGATGACTTGGAAAGCCAAAGGTGAAAAAGAACGAGACTAGGATCGTTAAAATCAGAATTTTAACAGATGTGTGACGCGGGTTAATCATTGACCTCTACCTCCAGGAACCGTTTTTGCTGTAGATAGGCAAGAAGCTGCTCCAATCGTAGACGTGTCTCCTCCTGCCCGTCGTCCTTCGTTAGAAGTTCAAGTGATTTGACGATGGATGTGATGCGCTCATCTAATCCTTGAATCGTCTGGGCTGGTGACTGTTGTTCTGCTCTGAGCTGTTCGAGTGTACGATTGATCTGTCCTTGACCTTGTTTGATTTGTGCTTCATCTAACGCCGTAATGGCATGGTGTAATAGCGCATCACGCCCGACTTGAACATCAATAGAGATCGTGGTCGGATCTAAGGTGACCCACTCTTCTTCGTTTTCAAACGCCGGATAGATGGTGACTGGATACGTCCCTTTTTCCATCGGTTGTGTTGTCACGAAGGTTAATGTTTGGGGTTCTACAGGAACAGTGCCTGTCCACTGAAGCGTGTGATCCTGCTGGATGAAGTCCCCGCTGTCTAAGATCTGCACTTCTTCTGGTAAAGAAATCTCCACTTTTGTATGGAGTGCAGCGCCTTTTGCTTCTAGCTTAACAGCGTACGTTGTGTGTCCACCTGTCTCCTTGTTCACTTCCCTCGGTGACACGTGTTGTAGGACACGCTCTGCTTCTTTGTGGAAAGCTACGTCATCTTCGTCAGCCATGCGTAGCATGGATGCGTTGAGATAAGCGGCTTTTCCCCAGCCATACGTCGTAGGGTCCCAGTGATTATCATGCGTCGATTTGTCCTGCCCGGATTGAGATGGCTTTGGACGATCGAAGACGTCATAAACCCAAAAGTCTGCCAGGTTAAAGTCCTCTGTCGCCATAAGCCCTTGTCCCTTGTGCAGTTGAGCGAGCAGCTCTTGATCGTGTTGAGCGGTTAACGGACGCTTGCTGTCTTGTAAAACGTAGACGTTATAAGCACCTGAGCGTAAGGCTGTAAGGAAGGCTTCTTCGTCACGAACCACCTTCACTGTGGCGCCGAGTTCAGTGAACGTTGAGGCGAGTTTGTCCTCCCCACTTTCGGTCCATAAGAGCATGCGTGTCTCCGATGTGACCTTCAGATCCGCTTCTAAGCCTACTTCGAGTATAAATCCTGTGGTGGACAGATTTAGCCATTCCCCGTCTGGACGTTGAACCTGTAACGAAAGGAGATAGTCACCGGCGTCGAGCTGTGTGGTTGGGATTAGGGCCTCATGCTCCAACGTTTCACCCTGCTCTAAAGATACGGTACTGGTGATCTCTTCTCGCTTTTGTTCGGTATTTGGATCGAGTACATATAAATGCACGGGAATGTCCTCGATATCTGTATTACCGTTATTAGTGAGCGTGTAAGTCACTTCAGCTTCCTGTCCGATATAGTATTGACGTTCAGCCACTGACAGGTCACCTGCGAGTCCCACATACGTCTGATCCGTTTCTTCGATGACGACTGTCACGTCTTTCGTCGTGTGGCGGGTATCATCGATCCACACCTCAGTTTGAAGCGTGTATGTCCCGGGAGCTCTGTTCGTTTCCTCAAATGTAAAGGCGACCTCACGCCTATCCTCAGCTGATAAGGAGATGTCTCGTTCTTGTGCTGTGATTATCTCACCGTCTTCCGTCAGCCATCGCGTTTGGACCTTGATCTGATCATACGTGTCATTTTGATTCGTATTATTCAGGACATTGGTCACAGTGACAGGTTCACCTGGTGCATAGTGGGCTTGGTCAGTGTGTATGTCTAGATCAACGGTGCCATCTCCCTGAACTGTGATTGGGATGACGCGTTCGACAAACGTTCCGTCTGCTTCCTCGGCACGAACGACGAGTTCATACTGACCTGTGTAGGTTTGACCGACTGACCAGGTATACGCCTGTTCTATGTTGTGATGCCCCTCAATCGTGATGACTTCTGAGGTCAATGCCTCAACGCTCGTTCCCTCTTCATCCACGATGTCCACTTCCAAGGTGACATCCTTGGATTCTGTCGTATCGTTTTCTATTGTCACGTCGACTTGTAGTTCATCATCCGGGTAGAGTGTGGTCTCAGACGTTGTCACTCCGAGTCCTAGTGTTCCGGTTGTTTGAACCTTAAGGTCAGGTAAGGATTGTGTATGAGAATAGCCGTCCACATCAATATATGTGAGCGCCGTATCCTTGGTGGCGACCACTTCGGTGGATGGGTCGACATCCTTGGTTTGTAACGCTAGTGTGATAGACTCTAGCTGTTCAAATGTGATCACATCATAGGTCCACTCTACAGTGACTTCACCGTTGTCGTGTGTCTCAACGTTGGTTGGTGAAGGCGATGTTTGCTGCTCATCCAATGTGACATAGGATGGCAAGGTCGTTCTTAGGGTCACGTCTCGTCCAGACACGTTAAAAATCTGGTCTCCGATTTCGACCATCATCTCTTCCAACTCTTCCATCGTCGGGCTAAAGCGATAAGTCCCACCCGTGATATCTGCAATGCGCTGTAGTATCGTTTGATCCGCTCCACTTCCTAGTCCGATGGTGTGGACCGTTATGTCAGCGTTCGCTGCATAGCGTGCTTGATTAATCAGGTATGAATCTGATACGTAACTTTCGGCACCATCAGTCATAAGAAGGATGATTTTATCATGCTCTGGATCACCGTTTTTCAGCAATCTGCTTCTCGTATCACGCATGGCATAGCCGATCGGCGTGCCACCATAAGGTCGACGTAAATTTTCGAGCGCGCCTTTCAAGCGATCTTTGTCACTTGTCAGACTTTGACGGAAATACGTCCAGTAGGAATAGAATTGTGCCACAAGCGCCCGATCCTCGTTCTCTAATAAGTCCACGACATGCTTGGATGCCTCAATGGCATAATCGAAACGGCTCGGTGTCGCCCTGACATTATCCGTATCTCCCCAGGCCATGCTCCCCGAGCTGTCTAAAACTAAGGCGAGATCAACAGGGGCCCGTGTATTCTCTAGCGCTCGCCCTATGCCTTCAACCTCATACTGTACCTGAAGCTCGTCTTCCTCAGGGTGAATCGTTTTATCCTCTATTTCCTGTCGCGCTTCCACTTTTGCTGGAATTGGCTCTGGATGGACGTCGAATCGTTTGGTCTCAGCGAATATCTCCTGATCCTCATGAAGCAAGCGCGTTTCGATCGTATATGTTTGTGCCTCACTCACGTCCGGCTCAAACACGGGACCTGAGATGAGCACTGTATCTGAACTGATGCCATGCTCATACGTCGTCCGATCCTCAGTGACGGTTTCCCCATTTGCATCAAACACGTGTGTTTGTATCGTCAGTGTGCCCTCAATATTCGTCATTGGGTACAGATAAGAGGTGATCGTGACGTCGTCAACCTCCTCATTCACGACGGCTTGACGTGGAGATGTCACGGTGACGCTCTGCCACTTAAATGTAGGTTGGACGGTAAATGTTTTCGTCACTTTCTCGATAAGGACACCCGTCTCTTCATCTTTAAAAACGGCTGTCAACTCATATTCTCCAGGTTCAGCATTTAACACAGACCAATGGTAGCGGTCGCCTTCTTTTGGCAAGGGATACTGTTGACCTTCGTCATCCTGTACCCATAAACTGACCTGAACTGGCGACGTGCTATCGTAGAGAGCATCCGCGATGAGGGTATCATAGGCCTCGAATTGATCCGTTTCCACTAGTGAGGCTTCCTCAGCTGTAGGCTCTGGCTCCGATGCTCTCTCATCTTGAGAGTCTATAGCGGTCTCCTCTTCGGGTCTCTCCTCTGATTGATACAGTAAAAGGTCATGAACGACGAGGTCATTGTTGGGTTGCAAGAGTAAGAATTGTGTCGCCAAGGTGGTGATATATAGATCGTCATCCCAGCTCCCGTTCTCTTGCTGCTGTTCAAGGAGTTGTGCCACCACGGCTTCACGATCGTCAAGCCCGGTTGTCTTTAACAGAGCCGTTAGGACGAGTAAGGTTTCTCTTGGGTGTTCAAAGGTGTGAATGTGAGATTCAACATCACTCGAAGCTAAATAGGCGGCCGCGTCTAAGATAGCGGCTTGTAATTGGGTTTGATCTAAGGTTGTCGTTTCCGAAGGATGTAATGAATCCCACTGTCTATGCAGTCGGTCTAAGGTGAGGGTAAGTTGTGCTGTGAGGCGTATGGACGCTTCTCCCTGGCTGCGATAACGCCAAGCGCCATCTTGATCTTGTTGTGCTAGTAAGTATTCAGTGGCTTGAAACAAGGACGCTTGGTCCACATCCTCGGGTTGTACACTGAGATAATTGTTTACAATGAGTGCAGTATCCAAAACATTGCTTTCGTAATACGGAGCCATGCCCCAACCTCCGTCATTATTTTGTGAGGTTAACAGGGCTTCTGCCGCTGTGTATCTTTCTTCTGAAGCTAGAAAAGGCCACTGCCGAGCAAGATGGTCGTGATTTAACGGTTCTTGATTTTGCAACCATTCGACGGCTTTTTCTCCTATGCCTGTCTCCCACTCAGTGTGATTGCTAAGTTGCAATGTATGTAGGATCTCCGATGTATACCTGATGTCTAAGGGACTCCTGCCCCATTCTCCTGCTTCGCCTTGCTGGCTACTTAACCAGTCAAAGGCATTATTAATGGCACCCTGCACGTCCTCATTAGAGGCTTGCGTTTCTGCTGATGCAGATTGAACGAGTGCACCCGTTTGAAAAAATGATGACAAGAGCATCATACAGACCAGCATCGCACTGATAAGCTGTGGTCTGTTAAAACGAAAGTATGATACCTGACCCACATGGTCCCCTCCTCTATTCTATTATTTGGACTTCTAGCCACGTTCATGGCAAATACAAGTTTCTCATAGTGTGTCAACATCAAACGAACGTTCTTTCAGTCCAACGACCTACTATATTCTAAACTTTCTACAAAACTCCTGTTTCTTCAACATAAAAGTGACCAATAGCCTAGACATATGTTTGGAAAGTTGAAATAAATTGGGTCTATAGATATACCTCCGAAACCTAACAATGCCATTATATGGCAATATATTAGGATATTTTAGAAATTTTTTAAAACATGTTGTATTTTTGATCGCTAATCTCCTTTTATGAAGTAGAAGCGCTTCTAAAAAATGAAAAGGGGGATTTCTAGATGAAAATTATGATTGATCCTGGGCATGGTGGATCTGATCCAGGTGCAGTAGGAAACGGGTTACAAGAGAAGGATTTGACACTGACGATTGCGAGGCATATACGAGACTTCTTAGTCAACGAGTATACGGGGGTATCTGTCAACATGACAAGAGACTCTGACGTATACGTAGGACTGTCTCAGCGGGCGAATATGGCCAATTCCTGGGGAGCCGATTACTTCATGTCCGTCCATATTAACGCAGGTGGTGGAACAGGCTTCGAGTCATATATTCATACGACAAGAACAAGCGGATCTGTCCGTGCCCAAGATATTATTCACCCTGAGATTGTCCGTGCCATGAATGTACGCGACCGCGGTAAGAAAAGCGCAAACTTTGCGGTGTTGAGAGAAACTTATATGCCAGCTATCCTAACGGAAAACTTGTTTATTGATCATTCTAGTGATGCTGCGCTATTAAAAGATGCAAACTATCTCCGAACGATAGCGAGAGGCCATGTTAACGGGTTAGAGAAGGCCTTTAACCTACAGAAAAAGTCGGGGGACGGTGGCGATACATTACATCGTGTCATCGTAGATGGGACACAAGTAGGCGCCTATTCTGAAACGCAGAATATACTAAATCAAGTGGATAACCATTTAGGATCTGCTAACGACATTCTGGTTCAACGTGTCTAATTTAAAGCTACACCAGTGATAGGGGTCATATGAGTCGGTAGAATATGAGTAATTTAGTAGATTCATATATATCCAAAAAGAACCTAATATTATAGAGAGGAGGCAACGTTCATGCTATATCGTGTCATTGTGGACGGTGAACAAGTCGGTGCGTATTCTGAGAGGCAGAACATTTTAAACGAGGTGGAGCGCCACATCGGTTCTGCGTATGAAATCCTAGTACAGAAGGTCTAACCCCATGCATTGATTAACTTCAAAAGGTCCTTAGCCCTCAAAAGGTTAAGGGCCTTTCTTTTCAAACATTAAAGTTCACTTCTATTCAATTATTTAAGAGCACTTCTTTTCATGAGGCTGTAAGTTATACGTAGTGATTTAACTTGAACACACCTTGTACGATGCTAGACCCGTTTGCTAAGAATGGTGCCATAATAACAGCAAGACGACACATAAAGCCAAGATATCTAGTAGATCACGTGCGCTAATAGTATAGATGAAGAGAAGATAAAGCGTAGGTCGAGTGTTTCAATTCCTATTACACTGATAAGTGAGGTGATGCGATGTCCCATCAGAACAAGAGGAAGATGACGTCCACAACATTAGATGAAACATTAAAACAGCGTGTTCAACAGGCCATTGGCTCAGATCGTATTTTATACGCCTTTTTTCAGGAACCAAATCATCAAACGCGACTTGAGAACGTCCTCTCTGACCCTAACGAAGAGAACATGGCTGCTTTAGACAGGGCATTCAAAGAATTTTACACTGAAATTCGATTCATCAAATATATCTCAAAAATATTATATTACGAAGCGATACACTTTGATCAAAAGGAAAGGCTGACACAAAAACGTATGACACTTATCCTTGATCAGACGGGTGAGGATGATGAGGAAGCATGGCTAAGCAAACTTTCCAATAATCATGACGAAGCTGTTGGTGAAACTTTAGATGCCCAATCGGAGAATCTAGAAGATTTAATAACCAACGAAAGTGTATACCATGCCTTCCTTTCTCTGACCTCCAAACAGAGAGACATATTACAGCTCGCTTATCGAGATCAACTGCGGGATAAGGACATTGCCGAGCAGTTAGGGGTCTCTCAGCAAGCGATTTCACAATCGCGACGGTCTGCATTACAAAAATTAAAACGAGCGTTAGAAGGGAGCGCATGTTAATGACCACAATGGAAATGCCCATGCTGATTCATATCTTAGCTAATTTCGGCTTTCCTATTATGATCACATTATACTTATTAATTCGTTTTGAAACACGTATCAGGAAGTTGGAACAGGCCATCATTGAATTAAAGAATGTGATTCATGAATGGAGAATCAATCACCATGGGTAACTTATATCAATTATTGACACTTGCCCAAAAAAGGGACAAGGCGGCTCTAATCAGCCTTTTGCAGCAATTTGAACCAAAAGTACACCAATCTTTGCGCAGGACCACACGCCAAAATCGAGATGACCTGAAACAGGTGCTCCACCTTAAACTTCTAGAGGCTGTATCACAGTTCCAAACGGGAAATACACCAGGTTTTTTTGACTATATCCATCACGTTCATGACAGGCATACTGTAGGAGAGCCTCATAAAGAGAAAAGCGTGCTAGCTTAGCTAGCACGCTACATATTTGTGGTATGGCTTTGATCAAAAGGTAAATGGACACTGATCACAGTACCTTTATTAACCTCACTATTGATTTCAATCCACCCGCCGTGATCCTCAATGATTTTAAAGCTCACCATAAGGCCGAGCCCTGTCCCTTTTTCCTTTGTAGAGTAGAACGGCTGGCCTAATTTTTTAATTTCATTTTCGGGAATGCCCCGCCCTTCATCCTTCACGCTAACGATCACTTGGGGTGTGGGCTGTCGTTCTACTTCTACCTCGATATGTATACGACCGCCCTTAGGCATCGCTTCGATCGCATTTTTAATAAAATTGATAAAGACCTGTTTGAGATGGTTGTTATCCCCTTTTACATAAGGGATGTCCTCTGCTAGGTGAGTGATAATTTCTACGTTATGCATAATTGCCCTGGTCTCCATTAAGGGTATGACATTCAACAGCATTTGAGGAATGTTAACGGGCTTGTACTCAACTGATTGGGGCTTGGCTAACACTAAGAGTTCACTCGATATGTATTCAATCCGTTCCAATTCTGAATTCATAATCTGATAGTAATTGGTTTGGGCAAACTCTGTCTGATCCATTAATTGTAAAAAACCTTTTAATGACGTAAGTGGATTTCTGATTTCATGTGCAATACCTGCGGCTAACTGACCGACGACTGAACGTTTTTCTGAGTCCTGAAGGAGTTCTCTCGTTCTTTTCCTTTCGGTGATATCCCGAACGATCACGTGAAAAGCCGGTTCATCCTCAAAAATGGTCGGTATGGCCTTCACTTCTACGTCTATCAGGGTGCCGTCCTTTTTAACAAATACCTCCTCTAATAGTTCAACTGAGACGCCCGCTTCCATCCTCTTCAATCGTTCCTCGACAGCTTCATGATAGTCAGGGTGGATATAATCATAGATTGAAAGGTGAAGCAGTTCTTCTTTGGCATTGTAGCCCAAGAGGTTCACACCCGTTTGATTGATATACAAAACCTTTCTGTCTTTAATAATAATAACGGCATCTGGGGAGTGCTCGACGATTTTGCGATACACTTCTTCCCGCTTACGTAACTTTTCTTCACTCTGTTTACGCTCTGTGATATCGCGGATAATGGAGCTAAAATATTCCTTGTGCCCCATTCTCCACGAGTTAAGAGACAATTCTATTGGGAACTCTACCCCGTCTTTTCTCAGACCCGATAACTCAATGGTGCGACCTAGTACTTTCTTTTCACCCGTCTTAAGGTATCTTTCAATGCCTTTCTTGTGCGCTTCCCTATACTGATCAGGAATAATGATGTCTAATTTTTTGCCTAAGACCTCGTTGGCTTGATAGCCAAAGATCGTTTCAGCCCCTCTATTCCAATAGATCACTTCCATATGCTGATCCGCCAATATAATAGCATCCTGTGCCGTCTGCACGACAGATTCGAATCTATGATTAAGATAATCGAGACCTAGGTCAGCATCGCTAATATCAGAGGCGATACCGAGTATGTGTGTACACCGACCCGCTTTATTAAACATTGGTACTAAGAAAATATTCATTTTGATGAGTCCTTTTGGAAACTGGATATGCTCGTTATAATGGATCACTTTTTGTGTAGATATGGCTTTTGTATACTGTTGGATGACAAAAGTGGCGTACGGTTCATCCATTATCTCCTCAATTCTCTTCCCGATGATCTCATTTTTTGATAATCCGGTGACATGTTCATAAGTATCATTGATGTCAATACATCGGAACACACCAGCATTTTCATTCTCGACCTGGATAAGAAAAACCATGTCCGACACATGCCTTAGTAACATACCAATACTTTTCTCAATCTGTTCATGTGAGCGATATATTTCTTTTGACACGCTTAAACCATCCCCTATTTTTCCCATTTACCATTCAAAATATTTTGATCATTTAACTTGTATCAGTATCTAGACTTCTTGCCCCAATCTTAATCATACCATAACTTGTCTGTCATTTTCTTGTCCTTGTAAAAAAGACTGCAGTGCCACTTTGGCGCTACAGTCTGCTCTATTCTGGCTCGTAGTCATTTGATATCGACGGTGTGGTGCTTTGCATAAAGCGCTTCTAAGATTTCAAGCTTTTTCTGAGTGTAGTCCTGATAGCCTTCATTGTACGCTCGGGGTTCCTTGGGATTCGCAAATCGCGTGATCTTCCCTGTAACGGGGTGAACCCACTTACTAGACGCCCCACAGCCTAGTCCGATAATCGTTTGCTTTTCCTCCATAATCATGATGTTGTAAATACTGTCCTTGCCTTGGAGGGCATAGCCGACATTTTCAAGGTTCCCAAGGATATTCTTCTGACGATAGAGGTAGTACGGATGGTAGCCTTGGGCTTGTGTCCAATCGGAAGCCAGCTGCATCATCTGAACAATCTCATCTCGATTGGCCACTTGATACTTCTCCCGATTCTTGGTCATGGCTGACGCTCGTTTAAAAGATAGCGTATGAACGGTCAAGGATTCGGGTCTAAGTTTGGCCGTCTCCTCTAATGAGTGTTCCAATTCCTTGACACCTTCACCAGGCAGACCGATAATCAGGTCCATATTGATGTTATTAAGTCCGCGAGCCTTTGCCATCTTATACTTCTCAATCGTTTCCTCAACAGAATGATGACGCCCAATCGCTTGTAACGTATCCTCCGTGTAGGATTGCGGATTAATGCTAATGCGATCAATATGATGTTTCTTTAAGACGTCAATTTTTTCAGGTGTAATGGTGTCAGGACGTCCAGCTTCAACTGTTAGTTCACGTACCTGTTCCATGCCAGGAAGGGAGCGATACATCTCCTCATAGAGGGCATCCATTTGCTCCGCCTCTATACTCGTTGGTGTACCTCCTCCGAAATAAACGGTGGTAATACCTATCCCATGATCTCGGAGCCATTGACCCGTGTGCTTAATTTCATAATGCAGTCCTTCTAAGAAGGCACCAACGGACCCTTGTTGTCCTTGAATACTGTACGCCGGGAAAGTACAGTAGGCACATTTCGTTGGGCAAAAAGGGATGCCGATATATATACTGACCTCCCGATTGAGATCATGCAGATCGGGTACGACCTCGAGCTGCCGATCCACGATGTTTTGCATCAGATTGATCTTGTCATCCTGTATCCGATAACGTTGTCGGAGGCTGTCGTGTGCTTTCTCCAACGGTTGCCCTTCCTGTAGCATGTTGTGGAGCAGTTTCGTCGGTCGTATCCCTGTTAAGATGCCCCACGGCTGAATGACACCGGTAAAAGATTGTAAAACATCTAGCACATTATGATTGAGACAGTGCTTATACGCCCGTTTTTGATCCTTTTCAGTTGCAAACGATGGGAATGATGCTTCAAACGTGTTTTCAACATGCTGACCGGATTGGAGATCCTCTAACTTGACGTGGGAACGGACAGTGACACTATCGTTGTCTGGTTCCACTTCCCGTTCAAAATTCACTTCGATTTTTAGCGTGTTCTCAGTATCACCTTTTAGCGTGTGCTCACCGTCACTGTTATGTGGCTTTTGGTTATCGTGGTTATCGTTTTCTAAATCAACACGTTTCTCATGATGTGGATTGTCGTGTTGATCTCCACTCTCTGCTGTATAAAATTGCAACGTCGGTGACTCATAGAACAGCTGCGTCAGCAGTTCCATGGGTCGATGTAAATGTTCAGGTAGTCCGTATACTTCAATGTTCATCTCTCTAAGCCTCTTTCGTGCCACAGTTCGTGTCTTTTTTTCTGATACAAGTGTAACCAAATCTGTTCAGCCGGTCAATCCTGATCGAAAAGCACCCGTCCCTCACCATCCCGATTGAATAAAGACATCTATCTGTTTGGGAAATAAAAAAATGCCATACTCTTACACCCAGTTGTAGCGTAGGTTGAAGTGTATGGCCATCCAAAGTCCTTATACTTGTTTCACTTGTATCGCTTTGGTCTTTTTCTCACTGATACAATCTTTTATTTTATCAGCAGACATGAGCCCTAAAGAAATGGCGGCTTCTATTTTCTCTGCGTTCGGCTTACGTTCGACGTCTATACAATCCGTTAATTGCAGTTCTTCTAAACGGTTGACCGTCTTGGCTTTATCATACTGTTTGGAGACACGGATTTGTCTGGTGATTTTGTAGGAACCAATCTGTCTTTCTCCCCGGTGACCCTCTCCTTGCGTTTGATCAAAATAGTGATGGATCTCTTTCTTCAACTGTGATAGCTCACCTTCAAGACGTTTCATTTCCGCTTGTAAAGCGATATACCTAGAACACTTGTCTTCCGTTAAACTGAGAGATGCAGACGTAGTGTCTTGGCTAGATGTGGACTCTTTTTTCCTAGCGTGTGGCACAAGTCTCGCCCCCTTTCGATGGCATTCCTTTTATTGCCATATGTATGCTTAGGGGGGCGACTTATACCAGCCATTTTGATGCCTCTGGCTTACCATTAAAAAACCCCCCCTGTGACTAGGAGGGATTGTTTCATTTATTGATTGCTAAATTGAATGATTGATTGTTTGATTGTTTGTTTGTTTGCTTGTTTAATAAATTGATTGATTAGCCATCATTCACTTATTTATTCTTTCCACCATTGATCAAAGACTGTAACAGGATCCTGGCGCTTATGTCGCGTTTTTAAGAATAATGACTCTATTCTCTGAGCGCTTTCCTCTTTAATCTCTTTACCTTCTAGGTAATCATCTATTTCATCATAAGTGACACCGAGGGCCACTTCATCTGGCAGTTGTGGTTTATCATCTTCTAAGTCCGCTGTCGGTACTTTTTCATACAGCTTTTCAGGGCATCCTAAAGCTTTGAGCAGCATTTTTCCTTGGCGTTTATTCAACCGAAAGATGGGAACGAGATCCGCTGCTCCGTCTCCATATTTAGTGAAGAATCCCGTCACGGCCTCGGCTGAATGATCCGTTCCTAGTACAACACCCTGGCGCGCACCGGCGATACTGAACTGGACCTTCATGCGCTCTCTAGCCTTCTCATTACCCTTAAGAAAATTGTTTAACTCAATCCCTGCTGCTTCAAGGGCTTGCACACTGGCATCGACAGCCCCCTTAACATTAACGGTCACTAATTCATCAGGTTGTATAAAGTCCATAACAAGATCAGCATCTTCTTCGTCTTTTTGCTCACCGTACGGTAATCTTACCCCGATAAAGGTATACTTACTTTCACCTAACTCCTCATTTAACTCGTTAACGGCCATCTGGGCTAATCTCCCTGTTAAGGTAGAATCTTGTCCTAAAGATAAGCCTAGTACAAAGCTTCTTAGAAAGGGGTGCGCCTTCATGTAGTCTTTTAGGAAATCAACACTGCGGCGAATTTCTTCGTTCGGGTCGATCTGTGGTTTGACTTCTAATGCTTCTATAATCTGTTTTTGTAATGGTTTCAATATCTTCACCCTCCTACCATATAATACTACTTTATCAGTTTTTCGATGTAGAGGACAAGCGAGCTTAGCGAACGTCCGCACCTAAGCAGTTTTTAAAGTGTCCCAGAGCCCACTCATGTCCCTGCGTGTTAAAACTCGCCACAGCTTGCTGATGAATCACGAGCTTATAACCTAGGTTGTATGCATCGACAGCGGTATGTAAGACACAAATATCAGTACAAACGCCTACAAGATGGAGCTCTTGAATGCCTCGAGCACGGAGTTGAAGGTCGAGATCTGTCCCGGCAAAGGCACTGTATCGCGTCTTATCTGTGTAATAAACGTTTGGTTTCGCTTGATGCGTTAGATATACGTCTTCCAAGCGTCCGTAAAGCTGTCTCCCTTTCGTCCCTGCTACATTATGGGGTGGGAATAACGCTGTCTCAGGGTGGTAACGATCATCTTCGTGATGCAGATCTATAGCAAAAGCAACAAAGGCACCTTCATCTATAAATGCCTGAGTCAGTTCACAAATCTTTTCTTCAATGGCTTGGCCCGGTTCACCGCACGTCAATCGGCCATCCTCTGCAACGAAATCGTACGTATAATCAATGTTAATGAGTGCTTTAGTAACCGTTTGATTGACCATGTCTTTATCCTCCTTTTTGTTGGTTCCTTCGTGAATAATGTTGTGATTATGATAAATACTTTTACAAAAAAAGGCCGTGATATGGCCTTTTTCGTAAATGCGACACCCATTAGTACAACATCCGACCCAATGGTCCTTCTTCATCCAGTATATCCTGTATGTCGTATACGGAAATTGGGAAATACGGAAACCCATAAACGTAAGGCACTAACTCATAAAGCGGATAATATAGGACAAGAGCTTTATCTGCGATATAGTAAGGCTGATTGGGTTGAATGCCTTCAAACGGTGCCAGTATGGGGAGTTGCCTTGATTCTATTTGTTGCTGAACAAGTGTAGAGAGACGATTCACGTAATCTGCCCCGGGCTTAAATAGTTCCGCTAAGCTGTAAGTACGACCCGTATGTATGTCAAAGGTCAGGGCATACATTAAGGTCAAACCATGTGCAGCGCCAGGGGCGTACGCATAATTAGACAGAGTTAAACTTAAAATCCCTCTTTCATTTGTTTTAATTTCAAACGTCCCCGTCATCTCCATATGAGGCGTATGATAATATCCTTGATCGCGAATTAATTCGTGGACGGTTCGGTTTATGACCGCATTAATGCGTTCTTGAGCCATACGATGAGTACCTGATATTTCCGGATAGGTAATTTCGACATGGGGTGCCGATAATGTTCTAGGATGTACTAAGACGGGCAGTTGTACACCGTTCATGTTGACCAACTCCTTAGGCTACATTTCATTTACATTAGCCTATTCAGTCGCTTGCAAATCGGTGACACTAAACCGCCTCACAGTTCCTTGACTGCAAATGGCTGAAAGAACGCTAGATGGCCTTCACCATCCCGCCATCTACAAGAAAAGCACCACCCGTCATGTATGTGCAGGCGTCAGACGCAAAGAATGCCGCTACTTTAGCAAACTCCTCAGGATCGCCGTAACGCTCCAGTGGAATGGCTTTTTTAGATTGCTCGGCTACCTCTTCACGTGTCATACCGAGTGAATCGGCTTTCTTCTGGTCTAGTGAGGCCACTCGGTCCGTTGCGATACGACCAGGTCCTATCGTATGCACAAGGACACCGTGTGGAGCGAGTTCTTCGGCTAAGGATTTTGCCAATCCTAATATCCCTAAGCGAAAGGTATTCGATAAGATTAAACCGTGAATCGGTTGCTTGATTGAGGATGAGGCGATATTAATAATACGGCCAGACTGAGCTGCTTTCAGGTCAGGTAAGGCCTCTCGAATCAGACGTATATAGCTCAGTAAGTTCAGTTCAAACGCTTGTTGCCACTGTTCATCTTCAAAATCTTCAAACGTCCCTCCCGGAGGACCTCCTGCATTATTGACTAATATATCTATCCGCCCTAATTGATCTCTTGTAGCTTGGACAAGGGCTTGGATATCCTCTTTCTTAGTGATATCCGCTACTTGATAAGCCACTTTTCCTCCACCTAGCTGTTCAAACGATTGTTGTACGTCTTTTAATTTACGCTCATCTCGGCTTGTCAACATCACATGTGCGCCCTCTTGTACGAGCGCCTTCGCGACCGCTTTTCCTAACCCTTGACTAGAAGCAACAACGAGGGCCACTTTCCCCTGTAAATTTAAATCCATACACGCTCACTCCTTTTTTGATTATGCTTAGCTGGATACAAGCTCATCCCATTCCTCGCGTAACATGCCCATTTTAATAGAATCATAGTAAACACCATCATAGTAGCGGGCTTTGCGAATCCTAGCTTCTTCTATCATGCCGATTTTCTCAGCACAACGGACCATTCTAATATTACCTGACCAAGTGGTTAATCCCAATCTGACAAGCTGAAGGTCAGAGCTGAATAGAAGGTCTCGCCACATGGATAAGGCTTCTGAACCGTACCCGCCGTTCCAATACTGAGGTTTAAATATAACAATCCCGACTTCAAGCCATTTTGATGCCTCGTGCATCCAATAATAGCTGACGGTCCCAATAACGTGTTGGTCTGCTTCTATGACCAGTCTAGACGGCGTTGATACCGTTTCTATATGACGCTTAATGGAGGCAGAAAAATCTTCATAGCTTGTGGGATTCAAAGGGATATATGGCGCATCCCACTTTTTCCATTCAGGGTGTCTTTCACCATACATAAGATGATACAACGTTGGGATATCCTCTTTTTTGATACTCCTTAAAGTGACCTGTTGACCTGTGACTTTGATTTGGGTTGGCTGGATCAAGAGGCTCACTCCCTCCTCTCATTATGACCATATCTTGAATGCTGCCGGAGCTTAGGACACCTCACATCATGTGATGAAGCTTGTCTTGTCTATGCCTTGCAATATGATCATTGTATATGATCATTGTATATGATCATCAAATATAAGGGTCCTTATGTTGTTTGTTTTCTAAGTCTTTATGGACATATTCGACATCGGCACGTCACTTCCTGCTTGTGACGAGCTGCCTGTGGGATGAATCATTGAATCACCTCAACGGGACATGGAAGGTGCTTTCATTAACATCACCTGCTAACGAAAAAGCGCGTTCTGTAAAGTGAAGACGATCATTTGTCATCAGTAAGACCGTTGAACTGCGAGTCCCATACTCTTGCCCTTGGATAAATAGGGGCGAGAGGAATCGTTCCCAGTCAAGGGGGACGCCTGTATCAGGAAGCTGTGCATCTGGTGCCGGGTCCGTGCGCTCGAGAATATTGAACAGGTCATCGACGATTGCTCGTTCCTTTTTCACATGTTGTAACGTATGGGCCATAAGCGCTTTCCCGATATTAACCTTGGGCCAATCACTATCAAGTAAATGATTACTCAAACCGTAAATTCCAGCCTTAAGACGTCGGATATTATTTTCTCTATTTGAATAGTAAAACAGTGCTGACAAGTTACCCACCAACAGGTTATACCCTTGGTACACGTCACGTTGCTGAGCCACACTCCGTAGGTACCCTTCCGCTTCTTCTTGACGTATCAAATATTGACTCACTAAGTGTCCACGAGATTGTTTTCCAACCGCATTTTCTTTTGGATGTCGATAATTTGTAAGCGCAGCAAATCTTCCATCCGTTGTGACGCCCATCCATGTTCCCATGCTTTCTAAATCACGCCCCGCTAAGACATGCGCATGATCTTCCCAAAAATGTGCGTGTGCCGTCGGACGATTATAAAATTCATCCCGATTGGCTGCTACAACCAAAGGATACTGCGGGTGAACTTTGTAGGCAAATAGGATTAAACACACGAATCATCCCTCGTTTCTGCTCTAGTACGCTTATGATCCACTCACCACTTATCAGTCATACAGTTTGGCCCATTCTTCTGCTAACATGATAAGGATCGGCATTGTTTATGTCTCTCATAACCCCATATATTCCTTGTGGGACCTGCCTAGTATGATTTACTCATTTATACAGCTTGTGAGGCTATAGATTTGCAAGTTAAAAAAGAAGGCAGGCAACCTACTCGTTGCCTGCCTTTTATCTGTATCATCTGCGTATGTTATCACATTACACACTGACGGTGTCATCATGGTGTGTGGTCACGTGTTTTTCTTCTGACTTCGACACCACAACCGCACACGCGGCATCTCCTGTAATGTTTACGGCGGTACGAGTCATGTCTAGTAATCTGTCAACCCCTAAGACTAAGGCGATGGCTTCAACTGGAAGGTTGACTGATGTTAACACCATAGATAACATAATGATCCCCACACCTGGCACACCAGCCGTCCCAATACTAGCTAGCGTTGCCGTGAGTACGACAATGAGTATTTCAGATACACCTAAATTAGCACCGACCAACTGCGCGATGAATACTGTTGCAACCCCTTGCATAATCGCTGTTCCGTCCATATTAATAGTGGCGCCCAGAGGTTGAACAAAACCACTGACACTTTTAGGAACGTTTAATTCTTTCTGCGCTTTGTCCATAGACACTGGGAGTGTGGCCGAACTACTAGACGTACTAAAAGCAACGACCATAGCAGGTGAGAACTTTTTAATAAATGTGATAGGATTCATTTTACCAAGCGTTGCAACGGCAGTACCATAAGTGACAAACAAGTGTATCCCTAACGCCAGTAACACGAGTAGGAAGTACTTACCCATGGCCAATATAGCATCATATCCTTGCCCACCTATAGCAACGGCAATAAGACCAAACGCCCCGTATGGTGCAAGCTTCATAGCTAATCCAACTAGGAACATGAGAACATCATTGGCCTGTTCGACTAGTTTTTTAATACCTTCCGTCTTATCTCCTAATCGTGCTAAAGCATACCCAACGAGAATGGAGAAGAAAATGACCTGTAACATGTTTCCCTCTACCATCGCATTCAATGGGTTCGTTGGAATGATGTTAAGCAACGTATCTACGACTGGAGGGGCACTTTCTCCTTCAAACTCAGCCCCTTCTAGAGAGTAATCACCTATGCCAGGTTTAAAAACGGTAGCTAAACTAATGGCTATGATAAGAGCAACAGAAGTCGTCACAAGAAAATATCCGATGGTTTTACCCGTTAAGCGCCCGAGCTTTTTAGGATCACTGATACCGGCCGTCCCGAGTATGAGTGAGATGACGACAATAGGCACAACTAACATTTTAATGAAATTGATAAAAATGGTGCCTAATGGATTTAAGATATAAGCACTGATCGGCTCATAAATCGGCATCCCATTTAAGATTAATCCAACTAGGATACCTAGTCCCATACCGATTAAAATCTTTTTGGTTAACGACATAGTTGTTCCTCCTTTATTTTGTTATGATGGTCGACAATCCCTCCTATCCATGATGGGTGGTTTGATACCATTATACTGTGGTCTATACATGCTATCAATCATTGATTTGAGTCCTTTGATATGTGCCAAATGATTACCAAAAGAGAGGATATCCTCGCGTCTCTGTACGCCAAGGGAAACGGTATCGAACAGGGCAGTACATCAAAAGAGTAAAGTAAATACAAGTAAATCCAGGTGGATTGAAATACAATTGTAGGCGATGAGTTGAAAGAGATGCCTTGAACAAGACATCTCCCTCATATTTTTTCTATTTTATCGGGGCGACGAGACGCTTACCCGCAACAGGATGGACTTTGTTCTGTTGGCGTGCGACCTGTTTGAGTGGCGTCAGCCTCTTTGCTTCCATGAGCAACAGACACTTGCTCATTTTCTACATCCCCTTTGGTATAGAAAAATTCCCACTCATTACCGTCTGGATCTGTAATCCAAAATTTATCTTGTTGGGCATAACAGCAATGTGTATCCATTTCTTCACGTGCAAAGAAACCCATTGCTTCTAGGCGTTGTTGATGTTGTTTTAATTGATGGCCTGATGCCACTTGTATTCCAAAGTGCCCCACCTGGTTGCCAGAGACTTCCGGAGTTACATTCAAGGTAAAGTTTAGATTTAGGTCAGCTGGCAGAAATTTGGCGTAGTCTGCTTTTGTTTTAACAGGTCCCTCACCAAACAATTGAGTATAAAATTGGATAGACTCTTCTAACTTCGTCACATTTAGTCCTACATGCACATTCATTAACATTCTCCTTTCTTAAATCAATAATTTTTGATATTTAGATCAAAAAAAATTGATATTAAAGCCACAAACCATCCACATCCCATAACAATGTCTTTAACTTAGAATAGCATTCAATAATATGTGTATTTATGTACCATTCTCACCTGTGTCAAAAGCTATTTAACCCAGAAGCTCACTTGGAGCTTTGACGAAAAATACAGCACAATTCCTCCGATAGAAGATGATTAACTTCTACGTCATTAAGTGCGTAGTAATGCCATGTACCCCTCGTTTCTTTTGTAATGAGCTTGGCATCTAATAAAATTTTGAGATGGTAAGATATTTTTGACTGAGACATGTTGAATAATCCGGACAACTCGCACACGCAAATTTCGCCATGTTGACAGAGCTGGTACATGATTTCAAGTCTTTTTTTATCCGCTAGTGCTTTGAACTGTTTCTCATACTGATCAAAACCATTTTCTACTACAATGGGAGCGATGGATGGGCTATTGGTTTGGGTATGAGCTTGAGTCTTAGTATGGGTGTGGTTCATAGGATCACCTTCATCAATTTTTTTTGATCTAATGTTAGTATACCTTTTGTTTATTGTCATTTCAATGATTAAATTTACATCTTCCCTTCTTTTTAGTAAATCCTTAATGAAATGCCAGTGATTACCGTTGAGTCAAACAAGCAAACATGTTATATTCTTAATTGACCAACAAAAAACAGTTGATAATGAACCATATATAAATAAAGTATCCTACAATGATCGTGAGCTCCACTGTCTTAAACCGATGCTGTTAATAAGGGAATTCAATATTTCATGCCCAACAACAAGCCATCCGGCAAATGGAAGTTGGAAGGCATGATGCGAGTACCCACCTGCGTGAGCGGGTTTAAAGGCATGACGAGTAACGACTGCGTGGGGTACTTTTTTTATTTGTATACCTATGATCTGCTACACTAGATACATAACAAAAAAGGTTATATGTCAAATGTTAGGGTAAGAGCGCAAGAAAGAAGGCCTTCATAAAGGCGGTCATATATGTATAGCACAAAATACCCCACCCGAACGGATGAGGTATCAAAGGCTCATGTGTGGTGAGCGTTACTTACAGTCATTAAAGAAAGTATATCAGAGTTTACGACATTTGAAAATTCTTATGCTTATTTATTCACAGATTGGACACGATTGATCTCATCTAATACATCGGGGTTCTCTAGGGCAGATGTATCACCTAGATCTTCTCCTAAGTACGCTGCACGTATGACTCTACGCATGACTTTGGCATTCCTTGTCTTTGGTAAATCCGAGACGAAATGAACATCCTTTGGACGTAGGGCCTTACCTAGCTTTTCTCCTACAAGTGTTTTAAGCTCTTGTCTTAATTCATCTTTTTCTGGCGCGACCTGATCTTCAGACGTGAGTACCACAAAACACACGGCAACCTCCCCTTTGATCTCATCGGGTACACCGATGGTCCCGGCTTCTTTCACACTGTCGTGCTGAACAAGGATTGACTCCATTTCAGCGGGTCCCATTCGTTTACCCGCAATGTTAAGCGTGTCATCTGACCTGCCCGTAATGTACCAGTGTCCTTCACCATCTTGTTTGACCCAATCGCCATGCACCCATGTATCAGGCCAACGGCTCCAATATGTTCGTTCGTATCGCTCTGGCTCCTGCCAGAACCCATGAGCCATGCCGACCCAAGGCTTTTTAAGCACTAACTCACCGACCTCTTCGGGCAGACCAAGTACAGACTCCCCTTCTGGATTAAGTATATCCGCGTGCATACCAGGTAAAGCCACATTAAAAGCTGTCGGTACAATCGGTTTAAGCAACACATTCCCAAATATGCCGCCAGAAATCTCTGTTCCACCTGAGTAGTTATAGATTGGAATATTCTTTTTTCCTACTTCGTTAAACAACCATAGCCACGGTTCGGGATTCCAAGGTTCACCCGTGGAGCCAAACAGCTTTAATGAAGACAGATCGCAATCGCGATACCATTTTTCCCCTTGGGGCATTAAGGCTCTTATCAAGGTTGGAGAAATCCCAATATGCGTTAACTGATGCTTCTCAACCAAACGCCATAGTCGACCTGGGTCGGGATAATCGGGGGATCCGTCTAATAACACCATGGTCGCGCCATTTAACAAGGTACCGTAGACGAGAAAGGGGCCCATCATCCACCCCATATCCGTTACCCAGAGCATTTTATCCTCTTGGCACACATCCATTGTCATTCCCGCATCAAACGCTGCTTTAACCGGGAACCCACTATGGGTATGAATAATGCCTTTTGGTCGGCTTGTCGTGCCAGAGGTATATATGAGCATGAATGGATCATCGCTCTGCATTTGTTCACAGGGTACCGGGTCACCATCTTGAAGAACATTTTCCCATAACAGGTCACGCCCCTCATGCATGGGCACCTCTTCCTTTATATTTGAAACGACGAGAACATGTTGAACACTCTCGTTATCCTGTAACGCCTGATCCAAAGTCGGCTTCATCCGTATTTTCTTTTGTCTTCTTGTAAATCCATCGGCCGTGATCACGCATTTGGCTTGTGCTGCTTCAACCCGTTTACTGATCGCATCAGGTGCATATCCTGAGAACACGGGCGTGAATATGGCACCAATACGGGAAATAGCGAGCATAGCAACGACGGTTTCAGGTACCATGGGCATAAAGAGGACGACAGTATCGCCTTTTTGTAAACCTAGGGAACGTAACCCTCTAGCAAAGCGACTGACCTCTCGCTCTAAATCTTCATAAGTGATCGTCGTGACCGTCTCGGACTCATTTTCATAGATGATCGCTGGCTTTTTCTTCGTATCATTTCGAAAAATCCACTTGTCTAAAGCATTATGCGTCACATTTATTTTGCCATCGACGAACCATTTAGGCCATTGTACGCCTAAGGAAAGATCGAGTGGTTGAGAATAGGGTTGAAACCATTCAATCCCAATTTCTTTTATAGCTTCCTCCCAGAACCATTCTATATCCTCTATAGACTTGTGATAAAAATGGTCATAATCATCGTATCCGTGCTTTTGCATCCACCGATAAAGTCGAAGGTTTCGCATTTGCTCCTCTGAGGGTTTCCATACAGCTTGTTGGGACAAGAAATAACACCTCTTTCCATTTTGTATGCGCTTACAGTCGTGTTGCATCTATATTCTCTATGTGTGGTGCTATTCCCTTCTTTTTAATGCATTTTCACTCAATGTCCTGGGAGGTTAGTATAACGGGACCCTCATGCGTTATGGCAAGCGTGTGTTCATATTGCGCAGATAACTGACCATCAAGGGTACGTGCTGTCCAACCATCATCATCAATATACAGTTGATCAGTCCCCACATTCACCATCGGTTCGATCGTGAGCACCATCCCTTCCTCTAATTCAGGCCCTTGATGGGGTTCACCGAAATGAGGAACCTCAGGATCTTCATGCATTTCCTGCCCAATGCCATGGCCACAAAAATCTTTTACAACGGCATAACCCTGTCCCTCTACAAAAGTTTGAATCGCATGAGCTATATCACCGATGCGGTTCCCCACTTTTGCCAAGCCAATCCCTTGGTTTAGAGCTTCTTGGGTGACCTGCAACAATTGTTGCGCCTCAGGATTAATTTGTCCGACCGGATAAGACCATGCTGAATCGGCTAACCATCCGTCTAGGTTTACGACCATATCGATGGTCACGATATCACCATCTGTTAACTTGTTTGGTGTGGGCATGCCATGACAGATGACGTCGTTAACAGAGGCACACGTTGCATAAGGATATCCCATATAGCCCTTTTGTTCTGGGGTGGCGCCATACTTATTAAGAAATTGCTCAACAAAATCGTTCAATTCCATCGTACTGACTCCAGGCTTGATGCGTTGACGTAATTCACGATGACAAGCGGCCAAAAGCTTACCCGCTTGATGCATCTTGTCAATTTCACTGGCTGACTTTAATTTCATGATGTAACCCCTCTTCCTGACCGACCGATCTCGTGTCAGTCTTGATGTATGATTAACGCGTGTATACGTGTCACGATGCGCTTTTTATCTATATTTTACGCTGCCTCCCACGTCGATGTGCTTCATTTCAATTAGCGATTCTCTAAGTGACTCTCTAGCGACGCTTAGATTGGATATACGCTATAAACCCTTCTCTCGTGCCCTCATGTTCGAGTAATTTTTTGACATACTCAGGATTGGTGAGGATGCCATTATCTTTCATATTAACTATATGTGGTTTTACATGTTCGTCCGTTAAAAGGACTTGGAACCAAGCTTCTTTTTCTAATGCCTGCCACAACTCGTGTATGTCATCCTCTTCTACACGTAGAATATATTTCCGTATGAGTTCTATGATAAAGGCGATGGATAGTGCGACTAATAATAGACCGATGATCACGGTGTCAACTCCTTGCTGCCTTGACGTTCATTTCACATCTTTCCGATGCTAGAAGCGTACAAAATAATGAATCGAATGTTTTCATTCACAAAAAATAAACACCCCGGTAAGCTAAAAGCCTACTTGGGTGTTATGACCTGGTGTAGCTGGCGATAAATGGCTACAATGTCTTCCGTTTTCATACGTACGAGGCCACTTGATGAAGGCGCAACGAAATCTATGACATTCGGAACAGTAGAATCGGCTTGCTGCCCCCATGGGATATTTTGACGTTTGCGACTGTAAGCCTGATATACCCCTTTGCCCACAAAGCAAACCACTCTGGGACGATAGGTCGTTATCTTTTCTTTTAAAATGTGTCGTCCTTCGGCATACTCTTCCTTAAGAATATCCGCAGCCCCTTTTGTTGGCCGGGCGACGATATTGGTCAATCCATAGCCTAGAGTGAGTAATTCTCCATCTTCTTCAGGCCTGTAGTGACGTGAGGTGAGCCCTGCTTGATATAATATTTTCCAGAAACGGTTATGAGGGTTGGCGTAATGATGTCCTGTTTCACTTGAGCGAATACTGGGGTTAAAACCCACGAACAATACGTTTAACCCGTGGTTAATATGGTCCGGTATCGGTTTGGCTTGTGACATTTACTCCCCCTCCCCTGCTATAAATCGAATAGATCAAGTTGTCTTGGAGATAGACCTGTATACTCGATCCCCAGCATCTGTTGAAGTTGCTTGGCGTTATCTGCTGCATCTCCGCCAGAGTTATTGTTAAAGAGAGCGATAACCTGTTTACTCTCCTGCGCTAGCGTCTCAATATACCCCTGCCATTCCTGTAATTCAGCTTGATTATAACGATAAAGATACCTGACTTCACGCCAATTCGGTTGCCCGCGGTTTACCCAACCATGCACGTTACGCCCATGGAAACGGACGATGGTCAGTGCGGGATGTGTGGCTTCTAGTACCGTTGGAATGGAACCCTCTCCAACCTGTGGCTCATCACAAACACTGTGTATCCATTCTTCTTCCTTCATAAAGGCTAGCGTTTTTCCCCTCATATTCCCGCGGAACCATGATTGATGGCGAAACTCCAAAGCCAGTGGTAAGTTTTGCATTCGTTGTTTGACAAAGCGTAAATACTGTACGTGTTCCTTGGTACAGTGAAACCAGGGAGGAAATTGAAACAACACGGCCGCAAGCTTGTCATGTTCAACCATAGGACCCATAGCGGTCAAGAATGCCTCGAACATGTCGCTGACAGAATCATAAGGGATCTCCCCCCGTTGATGTCCTGTCATACCCTGATACGCTTTCACAACGAATTGAAAACGACTCGGTGTCTCTTCTATCCATTTACGTATATTCCTCTCAGGTGGTATGGCGTAAAATGACGAATCAATCTCCACGACAGGAAAATGACTGCTGTACACTTCCAGCTTCTTCCCAGGGTTCGTGCCTTCAGGGTACAACGTTTGGTGATCGCCCCAACCTGTTAGACCTATCGATATCATCTGTTCATCCTTCACTTTCGTAGATATATAAGTGACCATCATACTTTTTGAATGTCACACTTGGCTTAAAAACGAGCCAACCCGCAGCTCAAATTGTATATGCAAAAGACTTTCACTATTATGATGTGCTAACCACTTTTATGTAGTAAGAACGGGTCCGAGGGCCATCGAAGTCACAAAAGTACACCCCTTGCCACGTGCCTAGTAATAAATGACCATGGTCGACGAGAATGGTTTGTGAGCTTCCGACGGTACTTGCTTTGAGGTGAGCAGCCGTATTCCCCTCTGCATGTCGATCATCAGCGTGGTTCCAAGGATATACTTCATCTAAGCGCATAACCATATCTCTGACAACATCAGGATCTGCGTTCTCGTTAACGGTAATGCCCGCTGTCGTATGAGGACAGTATACGATGACGTAACCGTCACTCAAGCGCTCATGCTGTATCACCTGTTGGATCTCACGGGTAATGTCCACCCAATCATCACGCTTTGTCGTCCTTAATGATTTTTCGTAGATCATTCTCATTTCCCCCTTAACCGCTCATCATTGCTTATGCTTTCTTTCCTTATGTTAGCATGTTATCATGCTTATTTAGAGAATAAAAGAGTTGAGGTGTTCTTATGCAACAGCAAACATCGCTTCCACAAGCGATTATCGATAAAATAGGTGCTATTAAAACGAAACAACGTGAGGAGCTCACACCCGAGGACAGAGCATTGATAGGCTCATCTGGATATACACCGCCCTCGCAAGCGTTATTCGATGATGCCGTGATCAGTGTTGCACTAGGGAAAAACGTCCTCATTCAAGGGCCTACAGGTGCAGGTAAGACGAAACTTGCTGAGTCGCTCTCTGCCCTCTTTGAAAAGCCGATGCATATGATCAATTGCTCTGTTGACCTAGATGCAGAAGCGATGATCGGTTATAAAACGTTAGTTCACGATAACGGTCAGCCCGAAATTACGTTCGTACCCGGTCCCGTGATCAAAGCGATGACACAAGGTCATCTGCTCTATATTGATGAAATTAACATGGCCAAACCTGAAACCTTACCTATTCTTAATGGCATATTAGATTATCGGAGGCGTATCACCAACCCGTTTACGGGTGACGTGGTGCAAGCCAAGGAAGGATTCGGTGTCATCGCTGCCATTAACGTCGGTTATGTCGGGACGGTGCCATTGAACGAAGCCTTGAAAAATCGTTTTGTGATTGTTGATGTCCCTTATCTCCAAGGGGATAAACTCAAAGACTTGCTTCAGGAACATTCAGCATTAGAGGACGACTCATTGTTAAGCCTGTTCGTGCAGCTATCGGAAGACCTTATTTTTCAAACCAAGTCTGGTCAGTTATCGGAGGATGCGGCTTCCATTCGAGCCTTACTTGACGCTGCGGACTTAGCCGTTTACCTTCCCCCAGAACGAGCGATACAACGCGCGATCTCAGACAAATTAGAAGATGAACGAGAGCGTGCGATTGTGACCAACATTGTCGATACCCTCTTTACTCGGAGTTGATGATATGAAGTTTTTATCTTTTGTAGAAAGAGAAGTCGATTCTTTTCTACAAATGCAACTAATTGATTTAGCAACAGGACTATCTAAAAATGAACAAATGAGTGTCGAGTATGATTTACTCGCCCATTATGATCCGTATGAAGAGACGATTTTTTTAAGCCGTTTTTGGGATAATGAACCGGAGGAAGCGCAAGTGGCGGGACTGAAAAGCGATGTCTTTCTGTACGCTTTTGGCCACTACTATTATACTCAGCTTCCTAGCGTTTTCCAGGCGATTCGTACATTTAACAAACACAGCCGACCTTCCTTCGCCAAACAGTGGTTCGCGATGTGCGAACAACTCCGAGTGATGGATCATGCTGTAGCCGCAAGGCCTGGTATGAAGCGTATCTTCGACCGTCGCAAAGCACGCTATCGTAAGCATTTCCAGGAAAAATATAAGCAGTACGCGAGCCGTCAGAAGTATGCAGATGCTCTCCTATGTCTCATCTACCTCTATTTGACGGCTGAAAATGAACTTCCGAGTGCACCCACGGATGATAAACTAAACGAGCTCATACAACCTATGACGGATGATCTATTCGCATTATATGAGACGTCTACTACGGCTGAACGATTCGCCTTTTGCCAGCGCCGTCTATACAAGATTGAGGCATTGTTAGAAACGGATTGCTCAGAAGAATGGTTTAAATTGATACGAGAGGATATACTCGATTACCTTCAAGATGACATCGATGCACTCCAAAGAAAAGATGACCTTACACGAGAAGCGATCCTAGATGAAAAGCAAGAAGAGACACAGGAAGGGGAAGAGGACGCATTACCTTCCTGGCACGGTGAAACGTCTGAACCGACTCAGAGCTTTCTACAATTTGATCTCGATCAAGGGACGAACATGAACGTGGCCAACGGAGATGCAGCAAGAGAGGCTGAGTCAGGTGATCAGGTATACGGTGAAGTTCAGGGGCAATCCAAGCGTTCAAAAAACAAGCAATATGATGACGTCGAGCTGCTAGCGGATGCTCAGGCAGAAGCTACAGGTCATGGCCCCACACACAAGGCACCGTACGGGGAAGCCAATCGTTATGCCCGCTACATTCAAAAACAAGCGGCATCCCCTACAACAGAGGAACAAACAGCGTACCGTGAGATCGTGCAACAGATTAAACCATTACAGCAAAGGTTGAAGCAAACGATGGAAAAAACGATCGAGCATAAACGTCACGCTCCTCGTTCTTCGCTCCACTGGGGCCGCTTAGACCGGAAGCTCCTACGAGTCGTCACAGACGATCTTCCACGTGTCTTTTACAAAAAGGAAGAGGATCAACAAACATTCGATGCGTGTTTCTCACTCCTTGTCGATTGCTCTTCTTCCATGATGAACAAAATGGCAGAAACAAAGCAAGGCATCGCGTTATTTCATGAGACATTAAAATCGATCCGTGTACCTCATTCCGTGACAGGATTTTGGGAGGATGCCAATCGCGTCAAAAAAGAGGATCAACCGAACATGTTCCATGACGTCATCCCCTTTGATCGTTCGACTCATCCATTGACAGGACCGGAAATTTTACAACTGGAACCACAAGAGGATAATCGTGATGGTTTTGCTATTCGGGTCACATCGGAACAGCTGCTCAAACGTTCCGAACAGCAACGTTTCTTACTCATTTTCTCTGACGGTGAGCCCGCGGCGGCTGACTACGATGAGAACGGCATTATGGATACGTACCAGGCGGTGCTTGAAGCGAGAAAGATGGGGATCTATGTGATCGGTGTGTTTTTAGCTGACGGTCAGATCAGTGAACACGAAGAACAGGCCATGCAAGCGATCTATGGTAAGCATCACCTTCTCGTACATGACGTATCTCAACTCACGGAGCAGCTTGGCCCTCTGCTTAAAAAGTTACTCATCAGACGTATGGTGTAGGAGGATGAAGATTCATAAATAATGGCGAAAGATAAGCCTTTTTAGCACATGATCTGCTGATCATATAAATCGATTCATATAAAACGATTCATATAAAACGATTCATATACTCAAATGAATATGAAAACCTCTTCCAAAACCACCTGATAATATGGTTTAGAAGAGGTTTTTTATGCTGAACTCAACTAGAGGCAAAGTGCAAAGTCTCCGTTAAGTTTGTCATCGATATCCTTTTTAACATGACGCTGAGCATGCGCCATTACGAACCTTACTTGATAAATCTGATCGTCAGTGGATAACGGTAAGAGACACCGTCGTTTGCTTTAATTGAGGCTACGATAACCATGATAATGGCAAATATCGATAAGATACCCATGAGTATGAATCCAATAACGATAATCGCTAAGATAGCTGAAATAATAAAGTAAATGAACATACTAATTTGGAAATTGAGTGATTCTTTACCTTGGTCAGCGACAAAAGGATAATCTTCTTTCTTAATGAGATAAACGACGAGCGGGCCAACAATACTGCCAAAAGGAATGACTAAACCGACTAGAGCGGCGAGGTGGGCTAGCATGCCCCATGTACGTTCATCCTTAGACAGGTGTCTTTCCCCATTATGCTGGTCGATTCCATTGTTTGGGTCTTGCTCATAGGATTGATTATGGTCTTGATTATCCAAAGTGTGGTACCTCCTTTCACTTGCGAAATAATGGATGCTTCTAACAATTTTGGTGTTCCCATCTATCATAACGCACACCCGACACCTGATGCCAACATTTTCTATATGTTTAGGAGAAAATGAGCTTAAGCCTAATCAATAGAGAGATCATCAGCCTAAGTTCCTCATTTTATCATCATTCAGCTCATATTATCAATGATGTCCTTCATGGTCCATGTCCTGCTGCTGAGTCGGTAATGAGTTCATATCTTCTTCTGAAATATCGCCTACAACCAATCGTTTGGTCGGCATCACCCGAGAATCCTCTGTACTGGCTGTGACCTTTACGAAGTATAATCCCTCTTCTTCAAAGCTCGTATGAATGGTATAAACCCCTTGTCCCTCATCCTCTGAAAGGATACGTTCTTCACTCTCCTCTCCATTTTTCCATAAGGTGAATGTTACTTCTTCAATATCCGGTACCTCACGCTCTCGTTCCGTGAAGTTGGCCTGTAATTCATATTGTTGACCCACATTTAGGTCTGGCGGCACCACAATGTCCACTTGAAGAACATTCTCTTGTTTGTAGAGTTTTTCAGTTCCTTCGTTTAATGAGCAACCTGATAGAACCAAAGCCATCGTAATAAAACATAGACTGATTACCTTCATCTAGACCACCTTCTCTCACTTCTATGAATTAAAAAACGTCTTTATTTTTGTTACTTTACGAATTACAAACCAATCTAATAGGAAAATGATGATGAGTGATAGTCCCACTAAGGGAAACACAATCCCCATGATCAACATCAATACGATAAAACCTTTTGCTGTCTTCCCTTGCGGAATCTTCGGCGCCCCGATATGATGGTCTGGTTTTCTATTCCACCAAAGGACAATCCCAAAAATAATGGCAGCGATGACGCCTAAACAAAGGATAAAGAGAACAATCTGGTTGGCCAGCCCATACTCCAATCCCTTATGCACCGTTATCCCCCAAGCCATGAGTTTTCCAATTGGTTCATAATGGTCATAACGATAATCTGCTAAGATTGCCCCAGTATATTGGTCTATATGGATGGTCGCTTCGTCTTTAGCTTTAGGAGGAAAAGCAGATAGTGTATACACCCCATCTGTTGAGGTCGGTAAAATCACTTCATACGTTGGATGGACACCTATATCATTCGCAGTTTCAACAATGTCATCGATAGAAACAGGAATGTAGCCTTGTATGTCAGACGTTGGGACAGGTAAATTCTGAGCAGCCCAACGTACATCGGCAATGT
Organism: Caldalkalibacillus salinus; assembly: GCF_016745835.1. Taxonomy (NCBI): domain Bacteria; kingdom Bacillati; phylum Bacillota; class Bacilli; order Caryophanales; family Bacillaceae; genus Caldalkalibacillus; species Caldalkalibacillus salinus. The sequence goes on from NZ_JAERVL010000018.1 coordinate 38,231, forward strand.
CCTTTGTTTGAACTGTCGTCGACGGGGCATTCCCCACCCATACTGAAGGTGGATAGCCTGTACCACTGTTCGTCGCGATGCTTTGTACATTCGCCCCCCAAAAGCCTGTCCATAATAAACCGGTGATAATTAAAAAGGTTAACCCGGCCGATACCCAAACGCCAGGAACCACATGTAAATCTCTCATTAATATATTTTTATTTTTCTTTAATCTAGGAATGAGGACTCCGAATATCTTATTCTTCTGGCCTCTGGGATACCATAGATATAAACCGGTCAGGATCAGGACCAACGTCCAACAAGCTGTTAATTCAACCAATCGATCACCGAAGGTCCCGAGCATAAATTCACTATGAAAACTGCTCACGTACTCAAACAAACGGTCACTCTGAGGCAGTTCACCGATGATGTCTCCGTTATAGGGGTTAACAAAAACTGTTGTTGCTTCATGATCTCGCATGACCTGAACCTCGGCTGACCGCGTAGATTCCTCACCCGGACGATATCCTGTAACGGTTGCGTCTGGATAACGATCTAGCACGGTATCTATTTGTTCTGAAGGCGGTATTCTATCACCTGTGTCTTCTACTTGATAGAATTGATCATACATATAGTTTTCTATTTGTGGTTTGAATAAATAGAAAGCCCCGGATAAGGTGAGTAAAAATATAAACGGGGCGATCAATAACCCGGCGTAAAAATGCCATCTCCATATCGTGGCATAAAGTGTGCCTGATTGTGTTTTACTCATGATTGCTATACCCACTTTCCATCTAGATCCTAAATTGTCTTTATTCTCATTATTCATTTAATAGCGTATAACCGAAGCGATATGTTAAACGACTGCCACTTTTTAGTCCTAAAGAGAGGACCGTGCTATGCAAGTCAATTTTTCAATATTTCAATATAAAGAAATTGATTATAGCTCTGAACGGGGACACCGATAAATATTATTCTTATACACGAAAAGTGACCTAGTAAAAAGCACCCTTTTATAGGTGCCTTTTACCTTGTATTTATAACCATGTATAGACCTGCACTCACGTAGATTGATCAAAAACTTGGTCTGATTAAAACTTAAGGCTCGTGTCCAACGCGACTTCAATCATTTCATTAAACGTCTTTTGACGCTCTTCAGAACTTGTTTGTTCACCGGTAATAAGATGGTCGCTTACCGTTAAAACGGAAAGTGCTTTGCGATTAAATCTTGCAGCCAAGGTATACAACGCTGACGTTTCCATTTCTACTGCAAGAACTTGGTGATCAGCGTATCTTTGTGTCGCTTCTTCATCATCATTGTAAAAGACGTCACTCGTGAATACGTTACCGACTTTAACTGAAAGGCCTCTGTCTGTACCTCGATCATACGCTTCTTTCAAGAGATCGAAGTTAGCCGTTGGCGCGTAATCAATACCAAAGTAGTTTTGGTTCACCCCAGAATCTGTTGAGGCACTCATCGCAAGGATCACGTCTCTCACTTTAATATCTTTCTGCATGGCACCACAGGTACCCACACGGATGAGATTTTGCACACCATACTCATTAATGAGCTCATGCACATAAATTGAGATCGAAGGAACTCCCATTCCAGTCCCTTGCACCGATACTTTTTTGCCTTGGTAAGTGCCTGTAAATCCTAACATCCCACGCACTTCATTATAGCACTCAACGTCCTCTAGAAAGTTTTCAGCAATAAATTTAGCACGTAACGGGTCTCCTGGTAATAGTATCGTATCTGCGATATCACCTTTTTTTGCTCCAATATGTACACTCATTTCCATAACCTCCTAAAAAATCTTCACTATTAACAACCATTATCTTACCCTAATCGAAGTAAGTTTAGCAAAATAACACACAGAAAATCAACTGCACTGGCTTAAATCATCCCATCAGACATGATAAGATTAACGCATAATTCATAAGACTGTCACAAGCGCTTTTTTCAACTAAAGCTTTACCTATCCCCCAGCAGTCCCTCTAGTCCTTGCTATGAAGCGATCATAACCAATGACCTCAGCAGTATTACAAAAACAACACACAAAGAAGCGTGATTAAGGAGCGGTAAAATGTTTAAGAGGCTGACACGTTTGATGCCACAATTATATACGTTGACTGTCAAACAATCCATGCTGGTCCTAGGTTTAGGGATGTTACCTGTCATGGCATTTATCATAGCTGGAGCGACTAAAACACCATCGACATTGTCCATTACAATGGGGAGAATGGCTGCAGTACTTTTTTTGTTGGCCTTTATCCTCTATGGATTTCTGGTTGCCATCCGCTGGCTCCCACGTTCACGTTTTAGATACAGACTGGTGCTCTTTACGAGGCTGTTCATTCGCTTTCATATCAGCTGCGCGATCTTTGGCCTGAGCTTTCTCATCCTACATATTAGTCTTATTCACCATCACTATGACCTCCATGCCTTCTCAGTATGGAAGGACCCTAAGCTGACCTCGGGCTTCATGGCAATCCTGACCCTCATCCCCTTACTCGTCACGGGGTACCTCAGAAAGCAAAAAGCGTCGGGTGCACGTAGACGATCACATCGTTATACGGGGATTGTGTTTGTTGTAGCGGCAAGCATACATGTGTTTTTAATCTAATGAAAGCTATAAGAGCATAGCTGACTAATCCAACAACATCGTAGATGGAAAGGGGTTCTGCTTCCCGTACTCAAAAACCTCCCTGCCTATGGGTCAAATAAAACATGGTTCAAGGGGTTCTGTTGAAAAAGATTTTGACATGTGCATATTTTGCCATATGCTGGTTAAGTTAACAGTAAACATCATTTTAAGACGCTACCAGTCTTGTAGGAGGCTATCTGATGGAACAAATAGATCAAAATCAGCTACCACCCTTTCCAGAGCCATATTGGCGAGACCATATCAATTTTCCAGAATTCAATTCTCTAAAAGAGGATTTAGACGTTGACGTTGTGATCGTGGGTGGGGGGATAACGGGGATCACCGCTGCCTATCTGCTCACGAACGAAGGAAAAAAGGTTGCGCTACTTGAAGCTGATCAGCTCCTAAATGGCACCACGGGTCATACAACAGCGAAAATCACCGCCCAGCACGGCCTGATTTATGATGAACTGATCTCGCATATGGGTCAAACGAAAGCGAGACTCTATTATGAGGCGGCCACTGAAGCTAAGGGGTTTATACAGAATATCGTTGAAGAATATAACATCGAATGCGACTTTAAACAGCAGGATGCCATCATGTATGCCACTTCAGAACAGTATGCCGATAAGCTAGAAAAAGAGTATGAGGCTTATCAGAAGCTTAATATAGAAGGTGAGCTATTAGATGACATCCCTTTTAACATTCCTGTGACTAAAGCGTTGGCGATGGGGAATCAAGCCCAGTTCCATCCCTTACAATATCTCTTGAAGCTTGTTAGTCACATTCAAGAAAAAGGCGGAAAAATATTTGAAAAAACCGTCGCTGTTAACGTTGAAACCCAGGGAGACAACAGAATAGTCCATACCCGTGATGGGCATCGTGTCAACGCAAATCATGTGTTAGCTTGTACTCATATCCCTTTTTATGAAGGAAAAGGGTTGTTCTCGACTCGGATGTATGTCGAACGCTCCTACCTACTGGCTATCAAGCCAAAGACAGAATATCCGGGTGGCATGTACCTGAACGTCGATACCCCTTCTCGCACGATGCGTTCGGTCACCATTCAAGGTGAGGACATGGTCATTGTCGGTGGGGAGAATCATAAGACAGGACAAGGTAAGGATACACTGTCGTACTATGAGTCATGTCGAGATTTTGCTGATCAAACATTAGGGATTGAAAAAATCTTGTATCGCTGGTCAGCTCAAGACTTTACCACTCTGGATAAAGTGCCTTACATCGGTAAAGTGAGTGCTGACGAACCTCAAGTGCTTGTGGCGACGGGCTATAGGAAATGGGGTATGACAAATGGCACGATTGCCGGAATCATCCTCAGTGACCTTGTCTTAGGGAAGTCCAACCGGTTTGAAGAATTGTATTCACCACAACGACTCTACGCCGATCCAAGCATTAAGGAGTTCCTGTCTATCAATGCAGACGTAGCGGGTCACCTCATCAGTGGGAAATTCCAATCTCCACCTGGGAGCGTGGAAGATTTGGCTCGCGATGAAGGGGCTGTTGTCTCCATTAATGGTAAACGTAAGGGCGCTTATAGGGACCAAGAAGGAACCGTGCATGTCGTTGACACCACCTGTACACATTTAGGTTGTGAAGTGGAATGGAATCATGGAGATCGAACATGGGATTGTCCTTGTCATGGGTCTAGATTCTCTTATGAGGGCGGGGTCATTGACGGCCCTGCAGAAAAGCCATTGCAAAAAGAGGACTATGATTTCTTAGATACCTTTACATCAGATAAGTCTGGTTATTAATATCATCCACTGTGTCACAGTCACAAAGAGGGTTAAGCACATGTCATATGTCTCCATGAAAACAACATAGTTCTGGTGACATATAATCCCCTAATTAAAATAATAGCCTTAGAAGTCACATAGACTCCTAAGGCTTGGCTTTTTTTATCTTTGTATAAGGTGCTTAGGCATGCTTCGCCAAACGGATCACATGCCATGAAGCTTGAGGAAGGACAGCTTCAATGACACCATCACGTATTGTAGACTTCCCTTTTGTATGGGGTTGAACCCTTTGCTCCTGTGCTGTGTTAACCGCTTTTAAGTCCTCATGCTCTAAAACGATATGCTCACGGATACCGTACCCTTCAAAACTGCGTACGTCACACTGCAAGGACAAATCTTCGCTTAGGTGACGGTTTAAGGCGAAAATGGTCACTTCCTCTTTTTCCTCATCATAAACAACTGCCGTGTCTAAATAAGGGACATCGGTAAACGCTTTACTATCGTACTTTGGTGAGGATACAACAGGTTGAAGTGACGTGCCTCTACCGTACGCGGATACGTGTGCATATGGATAGAATATCGTTTGTTTCCACGCTGCCCCGCCGTTTTCTGTCATGATCGGAGCAATGACATTAACAAGTTGGGCCATACAAGCCATTTTCACTCTGTCTGCATGTCGTAAGAAGGTCATGAGTATAGAGCCTACTAAAAGCGCATCCTCGAAATTGTACACATCCTCTAATTGTGGGGGTGCCACAGACCAAGGTTCAATACGACGATCTGCTTCGTTGGAATGGTACCACACGTTCCACTCATCAAAGCTGAGATTGATCGTTTTCTTGCTTCTTTTCTTCGCTTTAATATAGTCGCACGTCGAAATAACAGTGTGTATAAAGTGATCTAAGTCCATCGTTCTAGCTAGATAATTGGCCGTGTCATCGTCTCGGTTCCCATAGTATTGATGTAATGAAATATAATCTACTGCATCATACGTATGTTCAAGTGTCGTCGCTTCCCACTGCGGGAAAGTGGGCATATCGGTATTAGAGCTCCCGCAAGCAACGAGTTCAATGCGATCATCTACCAGTTTCATCGCCTTTGCTGTTTCTAATGCTAAACGACCATACTCTTCCGCTGTTTTATGGCCGACTTGCCATGGGCCATCCATCTCATTACCGAGACACCATGTTTTAATGTTATGAGGTTGTTCATACCCATGCTGTCTCCTCAAATCACTCCAGTAGGTCCCACCTGGATGATTACAGTACTCGATAAAGTTACGGGCCGCATCAATCCCTCGCGTGCCTAGGTTAACGGCCATCATCACCTCGGCATTGACCTTTTTGCTCCAATCGACAAATTCATTCGTCCCTACTTGATTCGTTTCTATCGTTCGCCATGCTAGCTCCAATCTTTTCGGACGTTCTGATTTTGGGCCCACACCGTCCTCCCAATTATAGGCTGAAACCATATTACCACCGGGATACCTTATGATCGGTACATTGATTTCTTTGACCAGTTCCATGACATCCTGCCGGAACCCATTTTCGTCCGCTTGTGGATGGTCGGGTTCATATACACCACCATAGACTGCTCTTCCTAAATGTTCGATAAAGGAACCGTAGATACGCTCATCTACATCAGCAATTTTAAAGTCTTTGTCTACTATCATTTTCGCTTTCAAAGCCATGTTATCCAACCTTTCTGTCTGCTAAGTTTGTCTGCTGCTAGGTCTTTCCACTGCTTAATTACTATTAACATCTAATTCTATTAGCTATTTAAGATTATATATTACTCATACTCACCCCTTTAGTCCCGTCATCGTAATCCCTTCTATCAGTTGCTTCTGAGCAAAGAAGAAGGCTAATAATGTTGGGATTAAGGCTAACACTGAACCGGCCATAATCAACGTCCACTCCGATGTGTAGTAACCTCTGAATGAAGCGAGTACGAGCTGTAAAGTGAAATTCTCAGGTGAGTTCAAGTAAATGAGCGGTCCCATGAAGTCGTTATATCCAGCTAGTAGGCCGAGAATCCCCTGTGTCACGATGGCTGGTTTTGCTAGGGGCGCCATAATCTTGAGAAATATACCGAAGTAGCTCAAGCCGTCTATTTTAGCGGCGTCTATTAAATCACTTGGTATAGTCATAAAAAATTGCCGTAAAAAGAAGACAGCCATCGCTGCACCAAACATCCCTGGAATCATAAGGGGTTTGAACGTGTCCAACCAGCCTAAGTCTCTAAAAATAATAAATTGAGGGACTAAAGTCACGATACCGGGCAGCATCATCGTGGCAATCAGAGCGAAGAACAACATGTCCCGACCCGGAAACCTCATCTTGGCAAAGGCAAAGGCAGCTAGTGAACTCGTAAACAGACCAACGATCGTCGTGGGGATGATAATCATGAGCGTGTTCTTAAAGCCCAATAATAAATCCGCATCCGTAAAAACGCGTACGTAATTATCCCAGCGCCACTCTCGGGGTATAAACTCGGGTGGAATTGTAAATATGGCCCCTGGAGATTTTAAAGACGTTGACACCATCCATAAAAAGGGTAGTGCCATAATAGCCGCGCCTATGGTAAGAAATATATAGGAAAAAACTCTTTTTATGACGGCTCGTTTCTGGCGATTCTGATACCATGTCACTTCTACTTTTTGAGCCAACTCATACCCCTCCCTTTTTAGTAATGAACCCAACGTTTACTCAGTTTGAAATTAATGATCGTGATCACTAATATGATGAGACCTAACACCCATGCCATGGCTGATGCGTATCCCATCTCCATGTAGCGGAACGCATTGAGGAACAGATAATAGACAACGGTGGTGGTCGCATAGTTTGGTCCCCCTTCAGTCATGATCATGAAACGTTGAAAATCTTGTAGGGCTGTAATCGTTGAAGTAATGAGCAAAAAGAAGGTCGTGGGTGAAATAGATGGAATTGTAATGTATCTGAATTTATTCCAACCATTCGCGCCATCAATATCGGCGGCCTCATACAACGCAGGGTTAACAGATTGCAACGCCGCTAAGTATAGAATCATCCCCATACCTAAACCGCTCCAAACCCCTTGTATAATCATGGCAGGCATCGCCCAGGTTTCACTACTTAACCACGCCGGCCCATCAATCCCGATGGAGCCAAGCATGATATTCAATAAACCGAAATCAGAGTTAAATATCCATCTCCATAAAAGTGTTAAGGCCACAATTGAACAAACTGTGGGAAGAAAAAATGCTGTTCTAAAAAAAGACAGTCCTTTGATCTTCTGATTCAAAGCCATAGCAATAATGAGCGAAAGGACGATACTCAGAGGAATCCCAAGTGCTGCGTAAAACGTGTTGATGATGGTCTTACGGAATAAATCATCTTCGAATAATAGACGTTTATAATTATCTAAACCGTTAAATACAGCAGGGTTATACAAGTCGAACGCAGTGAAACTGACATAGATTGAAAAAAGCATGGGTAAAAAGGCGAACAACATAAATCCAAGAATAGGTGGAAGAACAAATAAATAGCCCCATAGATACTCCTCTTTTATGTTGAACCTCTTTCTTAAAGGCTTTTTTGGAGACTGTACTTTTGTCTCCGTCGATATCTCAGGTTTCATTTTCACCTCTCCTTTTACCTACTGGGTCGTAGTGTAACGGAATCTGGGTGTTCAGGGAATCCGCCTGCAGCGCAGATTCCCCATGCTCTTGGATTATTCCTCTTCAAATATTTCTGGATTGCCTTCTCTGAGTGCTTTATCAATCTCAGGTTTAATGTCATTCAAGAGATCCTCAGCGGTGCGCTCTCCATCCCATAATTCACTTAAATATTGGTTAAGGTCATCCAGCCACTTATTGTTGGGGGTCAGTGCCCAAGGACCGGCCCTTTGGGTTTCAGCCGCCTGTATGAATACATGTGCATGCTCTGGTTTCTGACCCGGTTGTAGAAAGTCGTCCGTTTCTGCTAAAGACCTGTACGTCGGGATGGCAAAGCCTAATTCGGTTTGGATGCGTTGTCCTTCTTCTCCCGCGAGGTACTCAATTAATTGGAAAGCTTCATCAGCGTAGCGGGTGTCTTTATTAATCGCGTAGCCGACAGACCCTGACCAGCCCGAAGGCTCCCCCGTCTGCCCCACAGGGTAAGGCGCCACGTCCCAGTCAAAATCCAGCTTTCTATACGTTGGAACCATCCAGCGCCCGTTAAACACCATAGCCACTCTACCGGTCTCAAACATTTGATCAGCGTCCATAGCATCTAAGCTTCTCGTACTTGGAGACACTTCATATTCATTCGTCAAATCTGCAACAAACTGCATCGCTTCTACCGCCTCAGGGGCGTTTAAGGTAAATTCCGTTTTGTCTTCACTCAGGATGTGACCCCCATTTGTCCAGACTAAACCTTCCCACCAAGCGGGACCTATACCGTATTGATCAACCTTACCATCTCCATTGGTATCTAACGTGAGCGCCTGTGCTACCTCGAGAAACTCATCGAACGTCATGGGCTCATCCGGATCAGGGTAAGGAACACCAGACTCATCAAATAGATCCTTGTTGTAAAATAAAACAGAAGGTCCTATGTCTTTGGGTAAGGCGTAGAGATCCCCCTCCCCAAGCACTCGATCGTTAAATCTGTAGCGATCTAAAGCGGAATCCCACATATCGTCTTGGTTTATTCCACTTTGATCTACTCGGTCTTGGATATTAAGAAACAGACCCGCTTTAACCCAGCGTCCAAAATCACCGTCAGTGGCAAAAACAACGTCTGGTGCTGTTCCTCCCGCTAACATCGTGTTCATTTTTCCAGCATAATCATCGGGGATATGCACAATATTCACTGCCATATCAGGATTGTCTTCTTCAAAATTCTGTATTAACGCATTAAACACCTCAAGTTCATCTGGAGAGCCCCAAGTGGATATGCTTATCTCCGTTACGCCATCTTCGTTCACACCACTGTCTTGCACCCCTCCACTCGTATCCTCACCACCACCAGAAAAAACAGAACAACCTGTCAAACCTCCAACCACCATGAGCGCTACAATGAGCGGTAAAGCTCTGAGCCACGACACAGACCTCAGCATGTTAACACCCTCCTTTTGATTTCATGTCACACCACATTTTTACTGCATATCGACCTTTATTGCAGACAAAATTTTAATTTTTCAAAATATTTTTTGCAAACCGATGACCTTGGCCTATGTGTTAACTGTATTACCTTAAAGTTAGCATGGCCACAGACATCGGAGGTAGTTTGACTGTTAACTTATGACCAGATAAACGAACGTCCTCAAAATTCTGTGGTGCTACATGGTCGGGTTTCTCGAACGTGTTGTGGGCGTTAGACTCATTCGCCGTTAATATCCGTCCTGCTACGTCCGATACTTTTTCAATCCCTCTTAAGTCAAGTGTCACTTCGCTTTCATCATGAGGATGAACATGACAGAGACTAATATTAACTGTACCGTCCTGATTTTTTGAAGCGTTTACATTTACAGCCGGTATACTTTCTCCGTTGTATTCATAAGCCTGACTTGAAACGGTATCAACGGATAATCTAGTTGCACCTTGATGAACCTTAAACATTTCAAATACATGATAAGTAGGGGTTAAAATCATTTTATCTTTATCCGTTAAAATCATCGCTTGCAAAACATTCACCATTTGAGCGATATTAGCCATCTGTACTCGATCATTATGGTTATGAAATATATGGAAGTGCAATCCAGCGACAAGTGCGTCACGTATCGTATTCTGCTGATATAAGAAGCCAGGATTCGTACCAGGTTCAACGTCAAACCATGTTCCCCATTCATCAATGATGAGACTTACCCTTTTTTGAGGATCGTATTGGTCCATAATCGTACTATGCTTGGTGATCAGTTCGTCGATATGTAAAGCTTTTTTCAAAGTGATAAACCACTGATCTTCACTTGGATCTGTAGCTGATCCTTTACCTTTCCAGAAATCTCCCGGAATCGTGTAGTAATGAAGGCTTAGACCGTCCATGAGGTGAGCAGCTTCACGCATCAATACCTCTGTCCACCGATAGTCATCTACGTTGGCACCACCTGCAATTTTATAGATTTTATTTTCTCCATAGTTGCGGACGTAAGTTTGGTAACGGCGGTATAAATCAGCATAATACTCCGGGCGCATGTGCCCTCCACAGCCCCAGTTTTCGTTCCCCACTCCGAAATATGTTAAGGACCATGGTTCCTCTCTGCCATTTTGCTTGCGCCAATTGGCCATGGGAGACTCCCCGTCAAATGTCATATACTCTACCCATTCTTGCATTTCTTGTACCGTTCCACTACCCACATTCCCACAGATGTACGGTTCACATTGTAATAGTTCACATAAAAGCATAAATTCGTGCGTACCAAAATGATTGTTCTCAACCACGCCACCCCAGTGCGTATTGACCATCCTTTTTCGCTCTGAACGTGGTCCAACCCCATCCTTCCAATGGTATTCATCGGCAAAACAACCACCAGGCCAGCGAAGGACAGGGATATCAAGGTTCCTCAGAGCTTCCAACACATCGTTTCTAATCCCTTTTGTATTGGGGATATCCGAATCTTCACCAACCCAAATGCCTTCATAAATGCAACGTCCAAGATGTTCTGAAAAATGTCCGTAAATGTTAGGGTTAATCTCACCCTTCTCTACGTCAAGATGAATAATCGCTTCATTTGACAAGTGTAACCCTCCTTATTTTACTAGATTGACTAAATGCAACTACAAAGCATGACACTCGATACTCTGTAGTTTAAAATTGTACGTACATTTTACCACTGATGCATTGCGTTGTAAATGCTTACATGTCTACTTTCACAGGATTATTTACGGTTCTAATTGTTATATAGAGAGGAAATTGTGATTTTATCTATAATTTGTCCGTATAACTATTGGAGGAGGGTTTTGTTGAGGAGGATGAGGGGGTAAAAGAGGAGGCATATAAAAAGAGCCCTTCTACAGGCGACATCCTCAATGTTGGATGATCCTGTCGAAGAACCATAAATAGAGGTATCAATGAGATGTTTTTGTAGGTGAAGCAGGGCGACTTGTCCGACTTTGCGATGCTCTGTTGACGTGAGCTTGGCGTAATTTTGGATCGGTCACGTTGGACGCTTTTAAGGCCTCATGTACTTTCATGATGTCCGTTTCGCTTAGTGTCGGACCATTTTCTCTTTGTAGACTTATGACCTTTCTCTTAACAAACTCTGTCAATTCTGTATCATAGATCACCAATTCATGAGAGGTGATCTTTCTCAGAGATGGATCGATTTTGAATCTCGCACGCATCGTAAAGGTCACGATTGAAATAATAGAAACATTTTCACTCGTAGGTAGGGTTTTGCTCACGATACGTTCAACCGCTTTAATATGTCCATAATTCTGTCTTATCGGGTTATACAGGCTTCTTTTACCATTGACCGTCCAATATTTGTCCTTTTTCTGGCCTGCAATGTCACCAGCATAGTTTTTGGTTTCAATAACAAACACACCCGCTGGTGTCACAAGGACATGATCGGCTTGAGAGTAACCCGTTTTGGATTTTGAGTTTTCAAACATAGCATCATGTAGCATCTTATATGATTGGGGCATTTGTTCTAGTTGAATATTAATTTTATATTCTCCTAATTCTCCTTTTCTCTTAGATTGGTAGGGTTTACCCGAAGATTGGCGCCGTTTCCTTCCTTGCGCTGAAGTTCCTTTAGCTTTTCCCGATTGTGATACCTGCCTTTTGTCTTTTGGCTTTTGTCCAAATAACCATGCTAGTATTTTGTTTAACATCCTATTCTCCTTCCCCACACTTCAATGACACTGTGAATGATCCCATATTATAAATACAAACATGTGCCTTATTATTTTTATCGGATATGGCTCACTTTTTTAAAACGTTTTAACCTTCTTTTCAGTCTAATGATTAGAAAAGATATAAAAACATCTTAGAGATAGCCATGATTGCCGTTGTACAAGGGGGGAAGTGTGTGGATATCGAAGAAAAAGTTCTTTTAGCCAAAAAGGGCAACGACGAGGCCTTATATGAACTTATTATCACTTACAAGGTTCAGCTATATTACATCGCTTATGCTTATTTGAAAAATGAGACCGATGCCCTGGAGGCTATACAGGAGACCACATATCTGGCTTTTAAAAATATCAAAAAATTAAAAGAGCCCAGGTTCTTCAAAACTTGGTTAATTCGAATCCTATTAAATTACTGTCACGATGAACTGAAGCGTCGAAAACGGATGATCATACGAACGCCCGAGAAAGAAGATCAGGGCAAAGATCCGCATCACACTAGCCTTGAGTTAGAAGAAGAAATCCAAAAACTTCGTCCTCATTTTCAGGATGTGATTATCCTACGTTTTTATCGTGATTTACCTATTGCTGACATAGCTCATGTTCTCGATCGACCAGAAGGTACGGTGAAAACCTGGATACATCAGGCATTAAAGCAGTTAAAAAAACAAATGAAAGGAGGTTCAACACATGGATGACTTCAAGAACGTGACGGATCGCTTACAAGAAGATTCAAAAACACCCCAACTTCCGGATCAGTTAGATTGCTACATTGCTAAAGGAATGACGAAGGCGCGTACACACAAAGGACGCATAACAAAACGTCGCTGGTTTGCTACAGCCATCGCATGTATGCTTATCATGGCCATGGTGACATCCGTACGTGTGTCACCTGCGTTTGCCCAGTTCATTAGTCAGTTACCCGGGGGCCAAACTATTGTTGATTTGGTTCATTATGATAAAGGATTACAAGACGCCCTTGATCATGATTATGCGATCCCTGTTGGTGTATCAGATGAGCATTTTGGGCTCCGTTTGACGATCGAAGGAATGACGATTGATGAGTCTCGCATCGTTCTATTTTACTCTGTGACTAATAAAAGAGATTTTGAAACGGTCACTTTGAGTGCGCTTTCGTTCGGGGACACACTTAAGAAATACAGCCTTGGATTAGGCACCACTCACGATTTCACAGAAGAAAATACAGTCTATGGTAAGGTGGATATTCACCTATCTGAACAAGCTGAGCTCCCGGACGTTTTAGCTGTAGAGGCTAAACTTCGTGCAGAAAATGAGGCTCGTTACGTGGACACAAGTGATGTGTCATGGCGAATGGCGATCCCTATTGACCGTGCATCATTCGAAGGTTTACAGGAACACTTCGAACTTGACAAAACGGTTGAATTTGCTGGCCAAAAAGTGACATTCAAGGAAGTAACCATCTACCCTACACGCACGCTCCTTCGTGTCACCTATGATGAAGAGAATGAGTATCAAATCTTTAGTCTTGAAGGGTTATCGATGACAAACGAAAAAGGCCAGCGTTGGGAAATGACTTCTGAGGGTGTAACAGGTACACAGTATAGCGATGATGATCGAACCTATCACCTCGATAGCAGCTTCTTTCACGAGTCCGAGCATTTGTACCTTGAGGTCCCTCGAGTCAGAGCCCTACCCAAAAGTGAAACAGAGATGATCATTGACACACACAAGGATGAGATCGTAAAAGCACCTAGAGGCTTGAACTTAGAGGTAACTTCCGAAGACTTGTCCGGCGTAAAGTGGTACGAATTTGAAGTTCCTCTCGACCCAACTTTTGACCGCACGGATATCACTTACCAATATATCGATCGTTCCGTTAAAAACAAGATGGGAGAAGAGGTGGCATATGTGAATGCTATCTCTGGCGGTTACAATGATGGAGAGGGACAATCCTTTGGGATAAAAAAACCTAACACAGCCGAAGAGCACATCGTCCTCAAAATCATTGACTACCCCAACAGACTCCATGGTGACGTCCAGATTCAAATTAAATGAAAAAAAATCATACTAAAACGCGCAAAAGGCATTACATCCCTTTGCGCGTTTTTTGTTTCTCAAAGCCACTTTTTTTTCAATAAAACAAGGCAGTGCCTTTGACAATTAAGCAACGTCTTTTAACGCTTCACTTTTCTTCATTTTTATTTCTAATTTCTAAATAGAATCAGGAAGTCACCATAACCTTCTTTTTCTAGGTCTTCCTTAGGTATGAAACGTAAGGCCGCAGAGTTAATACAATAACGTAGGCCCTCAGGTCCAGGTCCGTCATCGAAGACATGTCCAAGATGAGAATCTGCATCTTTACTTCTTACTTCTGTACGCGTCATGTTATGGCTCAAATCCATGTTTTCCTTAATGACAGCATCAAGTATGGGTCGCGTAAAACTTGGCCATCCACAGCCAGCATCATATTGATCTTTAGAGCTAAATAGAGGTTCACCGGACACAATGTCAACATAAATCCCTTCTCCAGTGTTATTCCAATATTCATTTCGGAAGGGCGGTTCTGTCCCGTTCTCCTGTGTAACATAGTATTGCATGTCTGTCAGTTTTTCTTTGAGATGGGAACGATCTTTGGACCAATGCTTTTTCAGAAACTCTTCTCGACCTGATCCTTTACGATACAACGCATAACGAAATGCGTTCTTTTTATGAAAATCCTGATGGTAATCCTCTGCTGCATAGAATGTACTCGCTGGTAGGATTTTGGTCACAATCGGCTTTTTGAATTTGCCACTCTCTTCGAGTGCTTTTTTAGACGCTTCCGCTTTCTCTTTTTGCTCTTCTGTGTGACAAAAAATAACGGTTTGGTACGACTGACCCCTGTCAGCAAACTGTCCACCTGGGTCTGTCGGGTCGATTTGTTGCCAATAAATATCTAATAGGTCTTCGTAGGGGAATCGTTTAGGATCGAACGTGATCTGTACTGCTTCGTAATGTCCCGTTGTTTCAGAACATACCTCTTGATACGTAGGATTCTCGGTATGTCCGCCTGTATAACCTGAAACCACACTGATAATACCGTCCATTTCTTCAAAAGGAGACACCATACACCAGAAGCATCCTCCGGCAAAAGTGGCTAGCTCCGTTTGTTGCTGAGACGTCTCTTCGCTCATATCATCACCTCAAAACACATTTGTGTGTACGTTTTATTTATCTATAAGACTTTCCCTTACTAGATTCTACAATACCTTTACCTTTTACGTCATCTATGAGGTCTTCTACATGAAGACCCTTAAAGCCTTAATTAATTTAATCAATAAGAATAAGACGACAAACGGAAGGTGTGTGTCTCTCTGGTTGTCTGTTAATACTTTTTGCGATACTGGCGAGGCGTGAAGCCGGTATAGCGCTTAAACTTATGATAGAAACTAGACAAACTGAGGTACCCCACTTGATAACAAATCTGTGTATTATTAAATGATGTTGTTGAGAGAAGCGTTTTCGCTTTTTCAATCCTGAGAGCTTCAAGATATAAACGCGGGGTCCGTCCAGTTTTGTGCTTAAATACACGATTAAGATAAGACGGACTGGCCCCGACTACGTGAGCAAGATCTGCTAACGTTATGTCATCCTGGTAGTGTTGTTCGAGCATTTCTCTCACTTCAGTGACGAGTTCATGATGAGGGTCATATTGCTCACCATGCTTTTGGGGCTGACACCTTTTACAGGGACGAAATCCTGCTTTTATGGCCTCGTTAGCTTCATCAAAAAAACATACGTTTTCAAAATGCGGGGTTTTAGACTGACATGACGGTCGACAGAAGATTTGCGTCGTTTTCACCGCATAGAGAAAACGTCCGTCAAACGTGTCATCACAAGCCACTACTGCTTCCCACATCACATTAGTTGATAGTTGAGCGTTTTTCATGACGTCCTCTCCTTTTCTTTAACGCTGTTCGATTATGGCACTTAATATATATGACATAACCCATGAAAACGAACACTGGTACAAGAATGTAAAGTTCAAAGAACGGAAGGACTGAGAAACAAAATATAGCGGATATGAGTGAACACCACCAAGGACGTGTACGTTTTACAAAAAGCTTGACGCCTGCCGCCATACAAAATATATAGACGAATAGGCCTAAGGATGTCGGTATGAATAAGATATCACTAAAAGTAAGAGAAAGTAGTTCGGTCATCATTAAACCACTGATGGCAAAGATGACGACAAATATAACCATACGTCTAGGAACATGATTTGTAGGTTCTCTAACAGATAGGAATCTAGGAAATGCACCATCCTTACTTAAAGAGTAGCCTAGTTGCGTTAAACTGGCAACATACGCGTTGGTGGTACCTAAAGCAATAATAAGAGCAATAATAGCCGTCCCTTTTTTAGCGCCAACACCTAACGTTTGTTCTAAGATCACACCTAAGGGTGAGAGATTGCTTTCAGCCTCACCGTATGTCTCTGTCCCAATCGTCACCACACTTAGTGCTAAGAACAACGCACCTATAAGGATAACGCTGATCATAGTGCTCCTTGGGATGGTTATCTTTGGTGATTTAAAATGAGGAGCCAGATTACAGATGGCTTCCCATCCGAAAAAAGACCAAAATATTAAAGTAACGGCTGTCCCTATAGCAAACATACCTTCTGACACAAATGGTGTAAAGTTGTTCCACTTCATATGTGGGAGTGATATAAGTACGACGATTAAAAGTAAGATCAGTAGTAGTGCGCTGATATATAGAGCTACTTTTCCACTCACTTTCACTCCGTAATAATTAGTCACACCCGCTAACATTAATACACATACTGCTGTTATTATCCGCCCCATGTCTGACAGATCGAAGGCATGAGTAAGATAAAACGCACCGGTGAGAGATACGATCGTTTGTCCTACTGCTGCGGTCAGAAAATAAAACCATCCGACAATATGACCCATGTGAAATCCGAATGCATTCCGAACAAAGGTCGCTACCCCTCCGGCGTCTGGGTAATCACGTGATAAGCAAGCAAAAGTATAAGCAAGAGGAAAGCTAAACATTATGACGATAAGCCAAGATAAAATTGACGCTGGTCCTGCTACATTGGCCGTCACTCCCGATATGAACAGAACACCAGAACCTAAAATTGACGCAACGTAAAGCGCAATCCCTTGGTACAATCCAATAGTCCTATTAACCACTCACCTCACCCTTTCTTACATTAAATGTAACAGGCAAGCAGGGACCAATTCATCTTCATTTTTGCTTTCTCATTTTTCTGTCCTCCCTATTTCAGTTCTGAATTGTGTCACGGTAGGCTTCTCCCAACCATTTAAATGCTGCATAGCGTTCATGGTAGGTGTCTCCCAACATCCCAACATGGAAAACAACGCTATAGCACCACACTGTTGCCAAAGGAATGTAATATGTTGGGCCATGATATGTGCGCAAAAGCTTTTTAAAAAGATTTTAACTATAGCTCAACAAAGATTAAGGTTGTCTCAATGGTAGCTTAATAGTCTTGCATTAAGATCTATAGTGTAGTTCAAATTCAATCATAAGATGAGGTGTTAATATTGTCTGAATTAAGTCGAAGAAAGTTTCTTACTTATATGGGAAGCAGTACAGCAGCCCTTGTGGCAGCTTCTTCTGGTCTTAATGCTTTAACAGGTTCGGCAAGCGCCTTAACGGCTGACCACCTTATGGATGGACAAGCTAAGGGGAAAGGTAAACCTCTGACAGCCCCATTTAACCCCATTCAACGGACATGGGAAAATGAACTGGTCTTACCTAAGGGATATACATACAACATCATCGCATCCTATGGGGATGAGATAAACGCTAAAGGCGAATTATTTGGCGATTCAGCCGATTTGACCGTCTATTTCCCTATCGATACTTTAGAGGGGGGACATAACGCCGAAGAAGGCTTAATCTGGGTGAATCACGAGTTTCCTGAGCCAGAAAACTACATGACACTGCTCGGCATCGACCCTTCTAATTATGACAAAAACAACTTAGCCAATTATCCCGAATTATTACGCATGCAAAAGGAAGCTGTCGGTGGCTCAGTTATCCGTGTGAAAAAAGCGCAAGATGGGACATGGTCACTCGTGAAGGATGATGAATATAATCGCCGTTACGATGGTCGCACACCTATCGAATTGGCAGGACCGGTGCGCGGAAGTTCAGCGGTCAATGGTGCCACTGAAGTAGAAGGCACGCTCGGTAACTGTAGTGGGGGACGAACACTGTGGAATACCGCCTTATCTTGTGAGGAGAACACCACGTATGGTGATTCGTATGGATGGCCTGATTTTACAGATGAACATTACGGTTGGGTAGTTGAAGTCGATCCGTTCAACCCTTCAAAACCAGCTAAGAAACAAACCGCCTTAGGACGTTTCGCTCATGAGAATACAGCGATGGGCATGACAGAGGATGGTAGAGTGGTTGTCTATATGGGTGATGACAAACGGGGGGAATGCTTCTACAAATTCATTAGTGACAAGACATTCAACCCTAATAATCGTGAGGCTAACTTTGATATTTTAGAAAACGGGACCCTCTATGTTGCAAATCTAGCTCAGCAACAATGGCTCTCACTTGATTATGATGCTAACCCTGATTTACAAGAAGCTTTTACTGATCAGGCAGACGTTCTCACCCATGCGCGTGAGGCTGCTCGTATTGTTGGAGGGACGCTGCTAGATCGACCGGAAGATGTTGAAATCAATCCCAACGACGGGACTGTATTCTTATCCTTAACGAATAATTCAAACCACGGGAATTTCCACGGCCAGATCGTAAGGTTTATACCGGCCGATGGGGATCATGGCAGTGATGCCTTTACATTTGAAGTGTTTGTAGCGGGGGGAAAACAGAGTGGAATAACCTGTCCCGATAACCTTCATTTTGATAGTAACGGTAACTTATGGGTCGTTGAGGATTTTGGTGCCACAGAGGACAATGTGTACGCAGCTTATAAAAACTGTGGTGTCTTTATCGTACCGACGGATGGTAAAGACTACGGAGAACCTTTCCAGTTTGCCTCAGGTCCTCTAGGATGTGAACTGACAGGACCATGGCTAACACCAGATGAAAAAACGTTGTTCATTGATGTCCAACATCCTGACACATGGAACCCCTATCCGGGACAAACGTTTGGAAGGTCATGCTTGGTCGCCATTCAAGGGGGCCACTTAAAATAAAAAGGGCGACTTGCCGCCCTTGATAGCGTAAGGAGGTTAATGGCTTGCAGAATATCGGTGTACCAGGGTTAATTCTCATCTTAGTGATTGCCTTGATTATATTTGGACCTTCAAAACTACCAGAACTCGGTCGGGCAATAGGCTCAACGTTAAGAGAGTTTAAGAAGTCGACTCGAGACCTGGTCAATGACGAAGAGGCAAAGGAAAAAAAACAGGAGCCAACGACCCAAGATGATAAGACTGCATGAAACTAAAAAAAGAGAGATGACAGGCGTTGAACGCACGTCTGCATCTTTCTTTCAACAGAGGTGTGACAGTTGGAGAATCAAGAAATGGACCTCGTAGGTCATTTAGAAGAGTTACGAAAGCGATTGATGATAACGTTCGGTACCTTTATTGTTTTCTTAGGCCTATCTTTTGTGTTTGTACAGGATGTTTATGACTGGCTCGTCAAAGACATTCCAGTGAAACTGGCTATATTAGGCCCTAGTGATATATTATGGGTCTATTTCGTGCTTTCGGGTGTGTTGGCCATAGCGATCACGATACCCGTTGCCGCACACCAATTGTGGCTGTTCATACGCCCCGCCCTAAATGAACAAGAACAGAAAATAACGCTTGCTTATATACCGGCCCTATTCATCCTCTTTCTTCTCGGCATAGGGTTCGGGTACATCCTTATCTTTCCGCTCGTCTTTGATTTCCTTCTTACAATGTCAGAAGGGATGTTTATGGATTTTTTCACTGCTGAGAAGTATTTTCGTTTTCTGGTGAGTATGACATTGCCGTTTGGCTTTTTGTTTGAATTGCCTGTTGTTATCATGTTTTTAACGCGTATGGGTATCATAGATCCTAATCAATTAATGAGAATACGAAAATACGCTTACTTCGTGCTTATCGTCATTTCTGTGGTCATCACCCCGCCTGATTTTCTGTCTGATATATTGGTGATCATTCCTTTATTCTTTTTATATGAGTGTAGTATTTTACTATCTAAAGTGGTTTATCGTCGAAAACAAGATAAGACAGAGCTCGTAGCCTAAACTTGAAAGTCCTCAATGCAGGTCACTTTCGAGGAGCTGATTGTCTTTGGGGATCTGACTTTCTTCATGCGTAGTGTAAGAGAAGTGATGACACCCATTTTTCTATGGTCTGAAACATCCAGTTCAATGATGACCCCTAACAGATCATATCCGGGTGGGTCCAATACGCCCCCTATCGTAAGGACCTCCCCGTTAGGCCGTACGACTTCCGCCCCTATGATGCTATGATAAAGCCCTCCTCTCTCTGTCTCATTTTCAGCCCGATGTTCACTATTTCCCTTGGGACGGAACACCTGAGACCCCCTCTCTCGCCAAGCGTTGGGTACATCTTGGGGGGTATTCACCGATATCCCCTGTGGTAGATCTAAAAGATTAAAACCAGGCTGAACAACCACTGCTTCGTTCTCATCATCGATCTTTAAGAGACGATCCATTTTGGCAAGGCTCACCAACACTTCTCCACCCGATGGTGTAACGTCAGCACGACCACTCGTAAGCGCCCCTGTCTCATAGAAATGGTAGGCAAGACGATGTTTGTCTAGATACCGTAAGACGTGCTGAACATCTTGTGTACACTGCGGGTAGATGATAGCGAGGGGAAGGTTCGCGGTCACGTTCTCCTGATCACTTGCCTTATCGTCAATACCGAACCCTACCCTAAGTAAGTCCTGTTTGCGATACAGCACGTTGTCTTCTTTTATCATTGATATGAGTGCCTTAACATGTTCACCAGCTTCCTCCTCCGAGGGTCTCCACTGACGAGTCAGTTGTTTAACTAATCTTCTTAATCCGTTATGTCTTTCTTCGTTATGCTTATTGGTATCTCTTTCCTCGGTTTGTGATTGTTGTGATTGTAAGGATGTCTGTTCGGTGGTGTGATCACTTCCATCTATGCGGCTCAATTTACACTCCTCCTATCATCAAACGTTTAGGGCTGAGAACATGATCAGGGTCCATCTTGTTTTTTATATCCAGCATGAAGTCGATATATGAAGGATGTGCCCCCCACGGGTACACGTTCTGCCTGAAAGTTAGAGGCGCGTGACTGACGATAACATAACGGTTCGACCCTCGGTAGAATCCCCGACACTTCTGTACGTAAGCTCTTAGTTGTTCAGTCGTGCCTGTGAGATAAGCCTTGATGAGCCCTGTCCCAGCACTAGCGTGTGACAACACTCTTACATCCAGTTCTTCTGCGAGTATATCTAGCGTTAGCAATACATCAACCGCCTCCACCGGTTTCACCCCAATTTTCAAACCAATATGTATATGCTCAGGACGTTGGGCCGTCGGATAGCGGATATGGCTGCAATTAGGATACAAGTGTGAAAATGATTTCCACCATGCATCAGTTTCCGGTGTATCCAGGGTTAGCACTGCTTGACAGTCTTTTTGCTCAGACAGTAGGTCCTGCACCTGTGCCTCAACCATTCGTTGTTCACCCTCGAAACCGACAGCGAGTACGTAGGACACGTTGCCCCCGTGCCTGTCATTTTGACTGTCATTTTGACTGTCATTTTGACTGTCATTTTGACTGCTGTCATTGTGACCATCATCGTTATCATGTTCTGGCCACATTTGTTTTAACGCTTCGTTGTCAGCTGATACTTGCGCGTTTACCGCCGACGCTAAACTTTGATTGAGAAGTTCCAAACAAACAGGTTCAAGAGATGTAGCCTGTTTGATGTGTCGTATGCGTTGCCGTACCGCATTTGTATCATTGTACTTGTAAGTGAAAAGCACGAGGTGTCTCGTGCTAGGGATCGGTACTAGCTTCAAGGTTATGGTAGAAAAGATGCCTAAGGTCCCCATCGAACCGATATACACTCTCACACTGTTGCATGTGTCAGCATCACTCAATCTCTCGCCAGCTTGTCGCACATCACCGTTTGCATGAATCACCCTCATGCTAAGCACGTGATCACGTGGGGCGCCGTAACGCATGCGCTTCGGACCACTATCGTTGGCTGCCACAATACCTCCGATCGTCGCTTTCTCAGGACAAAAGGAGTCAAAAGGAACCATTTGCCCCGTTTTGGCCAGCTGTTCGTTCAGTGCTTTCAGTGGTGTACCAGCTTTAACACTGACAATCATATCGTCTACTGCGTGGTCAATGACGCCTGTATATCTAGATAGCGAGCAGCGTATATCGAATTGGGATAAAACCCCGCCTAATCCTTTTTTGGTTTCCCCACCGGATGGGATACACGTCCACTGATAAGAGGAGCACATCCGCATCATCTGCTGAATGTGTGTTTCTGCTTCAGGGTAAACGACGAGTTTACCTTGATTCCCAAAAACATCTAAATGAACGGGTTCGTACTCTATCTGTTCCTGATCCAGAATTCTAGATAACTTGTCTAGCAAGCCCACACCCCATTTCGCATAGATCCATACGTTCTCATTCATACGTCTATATAACCTTATGAGGACGTGCATGAGTTTATGATATACCATCAAATGAAAGCGCTTATATTATTCGTTACTCGAAATGTCTGTTATAATAGAGTTTAAACAATCATAGACTTTATATTCGTTACTGTTATAGTCAACGTAGAGAGGAATGTGAGGACTTTTGGACAAGTGGAAAAAGAATCTTGTCATTCTGTGTGTCGGACAATTCATTTTCATGGCTTCTATGAGTCAGATTATCCCGTTCCTACCCTTATACTTACAAGATTTAGGGTTGAGCGATCCCGAAGAGGTTAGTCGGTGGTCGGGACTCATCTTTGGGGCGCAGTTTCTTACTGCGTTTCTAATCTCTCCTATATGGGGAAAGATAGCGGATCAATATGGTCGCAAAATGATGCTGATACGTTCTGGTATCGGTATGGCCATCGTCACAACTCTAATGGGGTTTGCGACAAGTCCCATGCAGCTGCTTTTACTTAGACTGCTTAATGGAACCATTTCTGGTTTCATTCCGGCAGCTATCGCTTTAACGGCGACTAATACACCTAAAGCAAGAACGGGTTACGCCTTGGGCATTCTACAGTCTAGTGCTGTTGCCGGCTCTATATGCGGTCCCTTAATGGGGGGTGTACTGGCTGAGTTCCTCGGCTTTAGTACCATTTTCATGTATACCGGCATTTTTATTTTTATTGCTACATTAATTGTCATCTTTTTCGTCCATGAGACATTTGAAAGAAAAACGTCACAAGAAAAAACGAGTTTCAAGCAAGACTTTAAACTTATTATTGCTAGAAAACCGATACTGTCCCTCTTCATCATTGCCACTTTGGTACAGTTAGCAATGCTTGGAACGCTACCACTCATTCCATTATATGTACAGGAGTTAAGAGATTCTGAACAGTACCTGGCCTTTTTTGCTGGTTTAGCGGGGGCTGTCATGGGATTAGCTAATATGCTAGCTGCACCCAAGCTCGGTAAAATAGGAGACCGATATGGCTCTCAGTTCGTCCTCTTCTTTGCCACGCTTGGCGCTGCTGTTATGACCTTACCACAAGCATTCGTGTCGAGCTTATGGCAGCTCATTGCGATGAGGTTCCTCGTCGGTCTATGTATGGGTGGCATGTTACCTTCCATACACGCCTTACTACGTCATTATGCACCTGAAGGTATGGAAAGTCGGACGTATAGTTATTCTAATTCTGCTATTTTCTTAGGTAATCTCATAGGACCTATCACTGGCGGTTTTCTAGCATCACTCTTTGGATTAAGCAGTATCTTTATCTACGCTACGATACTCTTAGTCATTTCAGCCCTTTGGGTGAAATGGACCGTGATTCATCACATGAACCAAACGAGCGACACCAAACAGATTACAACCACTTCGCAGAATACAAACAACCCGTCCGTTTAAGTCTCATACTGTTTGAGCATAAGTTTAGATATTGTTCGAAAAGATCAAATAACTTAAACAGTGCCTTCACAAAAAGAGCAGGTCCCTTCGGCCTGCTCTTTTGTTTACGTTTATTGTTTATTTCATCTATCAAAAACTTCTGCCGTAATACTGCCAGAGTTCGTTTCCAAGTAAAGCGTGTTCGACGCTTCCGGTAACTGCCTTATGGCTCGTGTTTGCTGTTCATTTATGTCTGACCAAAAGGTTTCATTTTCGTGAATGTGACCGTGAAATGCGTTGGCATGGACATTGACGTCTTCTTGATTATTTACCCGTGCTGAGATGGACCGACTCTTAATGTGCCAATCTTGCTGTATGGCGTCCACTTTTATCGTCGTATCGCTGTTCACCATGTCCCCATTTACGCTTAAATGGTGAGGAATGGCGATACTAATTTGACCTCGTGCAGGTGGGTGAAAGAATAACTTGTTTTGAACATTGTTTAATGTGATATACATCGTTTGCCCTTCAATTGAAGTCTGAATCGTATTTTCTATTAAAGCACGTGCCTGCGTTTCACTCTCTGCAAAAATATTTCTCCAATTGGAGTGGATTAACATTCGGTCACTGTCTGTCGTCTCCAGCTGTAGCGCTGCCACTTCACTTCCTACGATCATAACCTCCTCGACTTGGTCTGGGATATCTTGTTCAACGGGGGTACTTTGAATACTATAGGACTGACTTGCAAGCGTTTGATGGGCAAAAGTGACCACACCAGACTCTTGGAAAGCATACAGAAAGAGTGTTGCAAATGAAAATAGGATCACAATGAAGATGGACAGGATATCATAACGAATCTTTCCGTTTTCGTGTGACGCTTCGCTTGATTTTGTTCGTTTAACACCCCACAGAATTTCTCCCCCGATCAAAATCAATAAGAGTGGCCACCAGTTTAATAACTGACTTACCACGGAAAAATCAAAAAATAACTGAAGTAACAACCCTAATCCTAAACAGACGAACAGTATGCCGGCACTCGTTGTTCCTACTCGATAATTACTCATGGTCTTTCCCTTCTTTCATCGCTTGACTCTCACCCTGCTCTGTACTTGATTTTCTAGACTTCAAGAGACGTGTACCAATGAAAATGAATATCGCAGCTATAAAAGCGTCCCTCAGTTGGTAATACGGCAAGCGATAATCAAAAGCGATACGCATAATATCTCTCGTCATTGGTACGAGAAATTTCTCAAACATGATAAATACACCGAGTACAATGAGAGCGTATGCCACCCACCGATGGTTGAGACGCTCAAATCTAAGCATTTGTAAAGGTTCATCCTCAATGACCCCTTCATTGACACGCTGACGAGCCTGTAAAGCGTCAAAAAAACTGTAGAACCAGATGACCGGTAACATCACCATTAACGCATCAATTCTAATAAAGTGAATGACGAAAGCAGAACCAAAAAACAACAACATGAATTGCAACCCGCGAGTCATGAGACCAAGGTATAAATGTCCCACACCAGGTACAAATGA
Source organism: Caldalkalibacillus salinus (assembly GCF_016745835.1). Classification (NCBI taxonomy): domain Bacteria; kingdom Bacillati; phylum Bacillota; class Bacilli; order Caryophanales; family Bacillaceae; genus Caldalkalibacillus; species Caldalkalibacillus salinus. Next base: position 64,002 of record NZ_JAERVL010000018.1, read on the forward strand.
GAGTATTAATGTGGCAAATTTACTTTTTTCCAAGTAAAATCCTCCTTTTTATTTCTATGAATCGACGCTATCGATTAACCATTCCCACCAATCTAGAGGTGTTTGTTGTAGACGTGTCAGCCAAGAATCGGTCTGAGCTGTGATCACTTCAGTTTGGTCCATGGCATGAACAAATTGGTCAAAAAAACCAAACGTGTAGATCAGGAAAGCGAATGATGCCGCAACCGCGTAATGGAAAAACGTTGTGAAATCACGGTCCTTCTTCTTTTTCACTATGACAGGAGCTTCTTGGTCAGCTTTGGAGGAAGCATTGTCGACTTTGGCTGAATGCATGACAGGAGTCGATTTAATATCAGCCATGACGTCTTCAACGATATCTGGCGCTGGCCCTATCGCCTCTTCTAATTGATCTAAGTGAAGCTGAATGGCATGTTCGTAATAAGTTAAACAAGAATCACATTCGGCGAGATGCGCTTCTAATTGGTCCGCTTCCACTACTGACACTTGCTGGTTCACATAACGTTCCCAGTCCTCGTAACGATAAAGACAATTCATGACTTAACCTCCTCCTTCCACATCACCTTTAGCTTCTGTCTGGCACGGTATAATCGAGATTCTATCGTTTTCGTTTCTACACCTTCGTGTAAGGCGATCTCCTGGTAGCTTTTCTGCTCAAAATAGTAGGCATATATAGCCTGTCGATACACATCAGGTAATTTTTTTAGATACTGATGAATGGTTGACTTAGACTCCTGATCCAACAAAGCGACTAACGGATCGGGGTTGGGATTGTCCTTCGCCTCGTCTACGATATCATGCACATAAGACACTGGTGTAGGTTGTTTCTTTCGCTTGTAATCTAGGGCTTTATTAATGGCAATCCGTGTCACCCATGTAGAAAACGATGCGCCCTGTTTAAAGTGTTCGAGTGATCGATAAGCTGAGAGGAAAGCTTCTTGAGTGAGATCCTTTGCTTCTTCACGGTCTTTAACGATATTAAATATAGCGTAATACACCCTCTTTTGGTAACGCTGAATGAATGCTTGGTAAGCCTGTTTATCTCCTGCTAGTATGCTTTGAATAGATTGATATTCACAAATAAGCTTCCCTCCTTTCGACCCTCTCACCTATTAGACGTAACACCCTCACGTTACCCCTGCAAAAAAATAATATTTTTTCTGGAGTAGGAAATAAGACAATATCGTCGAATATTGTCTATGCGTGTAAAAATCTGGCGCTCAAACGCCCGACCGCTCCACAATCATCTGCTACAAATCCAAATAAAATCATCTGCTACAAATGCAAATAAAATCAACATAACTAAGGTGGTAACATGACACAAAATAATATGACAAAAAATAGTCAACATTTACTCAATGCGCAGGCGACTAGTCGCCCTCAGTTTGGTGTTTATATAGGTGCCTTTTTATTTCCTACTCTATTAATGAGCCTCTACTTTTTTGTACTATATGGCGCCTATCCGATAGGTGATTTGACAATTCTTAGGATTGACTTATTTCACCAGTATGTGCATTTTTATAGCTATTTTAAGGAAGCGTTGACCACAAGCAGCAGCTTTTTATATAGTTGGCACTCTGGGTTTGGGGCCAATCACATTGGCACGCTGGCCTACTACACTGCTAGTCCATTTATGTTCCTTTTATTATTATTTCCGAAAGCTTACTTGCCTGAAGCAGTGGCATTGATGGTCCTTTTAAAAGTAGGTTGTATGTCAATGGCTATGTGTTATCTGATCAGGAAGAAGTTCAACCTGGAAACGTTAGAGACGGTCATCTTCTCCACCTTTTATGCCCTTATGGCCTTTAGCGTTGTCAATTATCATAATGTGATGTGGCTAGATGGGCTCATCTGGTTACCCATACTCGTCTTAACCATTGACTTACTCTTAAAAGAACAAGTCATCACGCCTTTTATGCTCATTCTCTCTCTATTGTTTATATCTAACTTCTATATTTCGTATATGGTTGGCTGTTTTATCTTCTTGTATTTTATCACGAACCTTGTGCAGCGCGGTCAACAGTGGGCTAAAGATCAAAAAATAAAGATTTGCGTTAAATTCTTTTTGGGGACGCTTATTGCGGCGGGCATATCAGCGTTCCTTACTCTACCAACCTATCAACAACTGACAACTGCGGGTAGTGGGGTGACGCACAACGGTTTCAGCCCTAATTTTAACAGTCTCGTATTTATTCAAAATCTATTCAGTGGTTTCTACGATTCTATATTATCGGGAACACCTTATATCTATGTTGGCACCTTTGTTCTCTTATTAGTGCCCTTATATTTTTTCAATCGTGGTATTGCCCTGTCTCATAAGATAACATGGGGCATCATCCTTGGTATATTACTCGTCAGTCTGCAAATCCCTTTCCTTGAATGGACATGGCACGGATTTGCCTCACCAAATAACTATCTATATCGCTTTAGTTTTCTAGTGTCTTTTGTCTTACTGTATTTAAGTATTGTGGCATTGACACAAATCAAGCATATCAGTAAGTCTACTTTGGTCGGTTTATACGGGTTTATTCTCAGTGGTATAGGTCTAGCGCAATGGATGAACGTCATAGACGTCAATCTAGTGATGAACTTAATCCTCATATCGTTATTCTTTGTTTACTTACTGTTATACATCATGAACTATAAACGTTTCTTATATATCTTGCTCCTCATCTATGCCATAGGTGAACTGACCTTTAACAGTGCCACTAGCTTTATCGCCCTTTCACAGGAGACCGGTTCTGTGCCGAGAGAGATGTTTGATGCTTATGAGGCGTATGAGCAAGCGGTGCAAGTGATTAATCACCAAGACTTAGAAGGTCAGCATGGATTGTATCGTGCAACTAACGACCTTAAAACAACACCTAATGATGGTCTTTTACTAGGATATAGCGACTTTAATCAATTCAATTCTATGTTACGGGAAGATTTTGCTGAAAGCATAAACAAATTAGGCCTGCACATCTCAAAGGCCGTGTACAGAGAAAATGGGGCAACGGTATTTACTGACTCGCTTCTGGGTTTGTCCTACTATATAAGTGCTGAAGACGACGTCAGAAGCGGGTATTACGTTCCGTTTGCGGAGCATCAAAATCTGACCCTATATCGGAATGACCTGGCCTTACCTGTGGGTTTCACGGTTGACGAAAATTTTGGCCATATAACATTAGATGATATGGATCAACCGTTTGAAAACCAAAACAAGGTGTATCAAGCCTTAAGCGGACGTGATGAACCATTATTCAAAGCTTTGGACCCTGAGCAAGTGACGACAACATATGAAAATGTAGCGGACATTGAGCAAGAGCAAGGGCGTATGATATTAACACGTGAGAATGAGCATGCCCCACTGACAATTAAACATACGCTGGATGTGAGAGAGGAAAATACACTGATGTATGCCTACATCACCATGCCCGCTATGTGGAAGCAGTATTTAAATTTCTCTGATATCGTACCAGAAACATACGTTAATGGCGTTCTGATAGAAGAATATCCTAGATACGAACATGAGGGTATATTAGACATGGGGACCTTCTCTCAAGGACAGGTGACGATGACAATTAACATCGATGCAGACGATTTCACCTATGAAGAGATGCAATTCTATGGTTTAGATATCTCGGCTTATCCCACTATGGTAGAACACATCGATGTCCAGGGTTTAGATGTTACTTTACGAGAAGGTAACAGATTACAGGGAACGGTCAAAGCTGAAAATGACCATGATTTTCTCTTCCTCACTATCCCCTGGGATGAAGGTTGGCGTGTGAAGGTAAACGGTGAGACGATACAACCTAAGAAGCTCTTGGGTGGGTTTATGGGCATCCCTACAACGGTCGGCGAAAACGACATAGACATGACTTTTATACCGCAGGGATTTCTCACTGGGTGTATCACGTCATTCGTAAGCTTGATTCTACTTGGCTTAATCGCTAGAAAAGAGTACGTTTCGTGGAAAAAGAAAACAACACAAACCTCTACTAAAATGAACCTGTAATTTGGTTTAACAAAAGCTGGTTAAGGCCACGCCCCTAATAGCGTGTAGCCTGACCAGCTTTTCAATGATCTTACATTATTGGTTCATTTATTAGCCTTTTTGTAGTACTAAAAATTGGGCCATCACGGTCTTTTTAGTCTAGGTTTAGTCTAGGCTTTTGTCTGTCAGTTATAATCCTCACTCTGATTCTTCGAAAACGACAGGTCTAAGGTCTTCAGTCCCCTCAAGCGACGAGATCATCTCGACTAACAAGTCAATCTCTTCATTAATATCTTTCAGGCTGACTGTTTCAACTGGGGAATGCATGTACCGGAGTGGTAAAGAAACAAGTGCGACTGGCACCCCTTGTCCTGTTAAACGCATCCGATCTGCATCCGTTCCAGTCGAACGAGGGGTAAGCTCATACTGGACGTTAATTTGTCTTTTCGCTGCTGCTCTCTCTAACCATTCATTCACTTTGACATGAATCGGTGCGCCTTTCGCTAATACTGGCCCACCGTCTAGTTTGATATCACCATACTTATTGGTGTTAACACCCGGATAGTCTGTGGCAAAAGTGACATCGCAAGCCATGGCTATAGAAGGTTTAATGCCAGCCGCTGCAAAGTAGGCGCCTCCTAAATTCGTCTCTTCATTAACAGTGCTCACAGCATATACACCGACTTTCGGTTTCTGCTCGGCGAGTTTGCGACACACCTCAGCCACAATAAAAGCACCTGTACGATTATCTAACCCTCGACCACTCACTCTGTTATTTAGTAGAATTTCTGGGTCTCTTTTATACACAACCAAGTCCCCGATCTGTACATAGGGTTCAACCTCTTCTTTACTCTTTGCGCCACAGTCAATATACAGGTCTTCGTAATCAAAGTCATCCTTAATCCCACCGTGGTGCTCCGCATTGACACCGATCACCCCTACGAGTGATTTGCTTTTCCCTCGTATCGTGACCTTCATTCCAATAGCAGGCTTATGGCTAATCCCACCCACTTTAGAAAAACGCAGGAAGCCATTATCGTCTATTTTATTAATAACAAAGGCGATCTCATCTATATGGCCTGCAAGAAGTACTTTAAATGGGGCTTTAGGGTTAAGCGTTGCATAAGCGTTTCCAGCATGGTCCGTATGAACTTCATCAGCAAATGGATGTACGTACTTGAGCCATTTTTTCTGAATGTCCATTTCCATACCTGACGGTGAAGGCGTTCTGAGTAGTTCCATTAAAAAGTCTTCAGACGATTGTTTCATTGTCATGTCGTCCTCCTTTATAACCAATGGTTGTCAATATCTCATAAATGTCGTGTTGTATCATAAATCATAAAGCCTAAAAAGATAATTAACGATTGACCACGTTAATAGGGTCCCCTTGTAAGAATTGATAAGCGTTGTTCACTGCAATATTCATCAGTCTCGTCCGCGCTTCAACTGACGCCCACGCCATGTGCGGAGTCATGATACAATTCTTCACGCCGTACAGAGGATGTTCAGCTTGAGGCGGCTCAGTTGAAAGGACGTCTAATGCGGCCCCAGCGATCCGCTTTTCGTCTAATGCTTTTGCCAAATCCTCTTCAACGATGAGCTTTCCGCGGGCTGTATTAAGGAGCAACGCCTCCTTTTTCATCATTGATAGCGTATGTCGGTTAATCATCCCTTCCGTCTCAGTCGTTAATGGGCAGTGTAGACTGACGATGTCCGCACATTTGAACACTTGATCTAAATCTGTTGCCCACTCAAACCGTTCATATGGTGGTGTGCCTCCGGGTGAACGACGATACGCCATCACATTCATTCCCATTACATTGGCGATCTTTCCAACCTGTTCTCCTATAGCCCCATAGCCTATAATTCCCATCGTTTTCCCCTGGAGCTCTATTTGCGGTGTCAGCCAAAAAGAAAAATCCGATGTTTCTGACCATTGTCCTGCGTGTACTGCATCGCTGTGTTTTTGCACACGATGGGCCAGAGAGAGAAGTAAGGCAAAAGTGAACTGAGCAACTGATGCTGTTCCGTAAGTAGGGATGTTGGTGACCACGACTTCATGCTGTATTGCACTATGTATATCAACTTGATCAAACCCAGTTGCTAAAACCCCAATGTATTTTAATTTGGGACAAGCTTGTATCGTTTCTGCACTAATAGGGGTCTTATTGGTCAAAATGAGGTTCGCTTCCTTTGCCCTTGGGATAATGTCTGCTTGAGATGTTCGATCATAAACGGTCACATCGCCAAGATGCTCAAGGCCTTGCCAACTTAGGTCTCCTGGATTTAAAGTATAGCCATCTAGCACAACAATCTTCATCCGGTACATCCTCCTATACCATGATATAAGTAAATAACACGCATCCTGCCGATGCATGTTATTATTTCAATTATCTGCTGTTCATTCTATCTTTTTTTCTACACTAGGACAATTTTGTCATATGATTCGCCTTAGGTTTTAGGACACGCGTGGTGAAGGAAATGGCGTAAAAGGACTGTTAGGGGAGTGTTGCTTGCGTAAATATTCTTGTATTTTTTCTTCAACAGACATCTTCAAACCCTTTAATCCTATGTTCCCAAATAATACGTTAAACTCGAATATATACAGATGATCATTAACGAGAGCCACATCAAACCCTGCATGATTAATATTAAGCCGTTTTGCGATGTCCTCCACAAGCTGTACCGCCTCATAGGGAACGAATTCATATGATACGTGTCCACCCTGTGAAATATTATTCAAATGACTGTGGCTATCCCCTATTCGCCAGTAGGCGCCGATGACTTCATCGCCCACATATACCAAGCGCATATCTCTATCAATCGGGAGATACTCCTGTACATAGAGCACCCTATTTTGTCGCGCATACTCGTGAAACTGTGCCTCATTTTCTATATAGAAAACACCTTTACCCTGCGAGTTTCTTACCTCCTTAGCCATGAATGGCATCGGGCATTCATCTAGCACGCGTCGTACATTAGCGTCTGTGCTGGCTAGGATTTGTGTATACGGTACGTGTTCGGGTACGATCATATTTAATACTCTTGTCATTTCAATCTTGTCATGGCCGAGATGGAAGGTTTCAATACTTGGGAAAATTCGTTTTTTTAAGCCGTATACCAGCGAGTTAACCTGCCAGTACTCCGGAAATAGAAGCCAGTCAGCCTCTTGTATCCCTTCTTTTTCTTGAAACATGAGCTCAGGTTTAATATATTTGGTATTCGGTATACCAATCGTTCGTAAAGGATTAAACGTCACATATTTCATGTTGTTCCCTCTCCCTCATCCTTACCCTATGCGTATTTTATTTTTTATAGCCTATCATCTTTATACGATATTTTTTGACAATCGTCTATACTTTTTTCACGAATGAATAGTGGGAGCCTCGATGATATCTGTACATTGCTTGAGATCATCAATGGATGCCACGAACTTCCTCTGAACGTTGGCGGAAGGGAGCATACATGTATCCTGTTGACCAAACCAACGATATCTATTTCTCGCCACAAAGCGATAAATGAAATCTCTTACAAAGCGTGGGACTATGCCACCCACAGTAGCTAGAACACGCCAGGTTCCACCAAAACCATACAGTACTCGGAGGGCCGCTGAGGATTGAATCTCATATCCTTCATGGTCAATATAGATAAAGGTATTCAGTTGACGATCACTTAAGCCGTATTGTCTTATAAGATATTGTCCCGCTTCAGACTGTAAGGAAGCATACATAAAGCGATCGTGTTTATCCCTTTTGAGGACAAATTGAACCGCACTGTTACATAGGTTGCATACACCGTCGTACAAAAGAATGGCTCTACCATTTTTAGATTGTTGTTCTCCTTCTGCTTCGTTGTTATGTCGAAACGGTTTATTTGCCACAAGAATCCCGCCTTTTTACCGCTTATCTTGTTCATCCATACGTTAGACTCATTTCCCCCATTACTTATCTGTACATGACTTAATCATACATTCACTCATTCTACTTCATTATACTACACATGAAGATACTTTTGATATTTGAACCCTAGGACATAATTGGGAAAGAAGACCCTCATAAAGGCGGTAGATAAACCCTCCAGTACATCCCTTCACCCCGCAGTGTTTTTGATTTTTCCGTCTATCCCAACATATCTTGTAAACCCTAAAAAAGAGTTCAGAGCTATAGCTCCGAACTCTTTTTAGTCAAACGTATTTCTCTCTAGTGGTACGTCTCTGTATTACTTTTTACCGATTAAGGCCTGTTCATAAACGACGTTGCCATCTGCATTCTCTGCCTCAAGTGTGACTGTCCAAGGCGCTTTCCCAGACATCTTAAGATCTTGCGCATCAAACGCTAAGGTATTGACATCCTCTTTATCAAAGTCCGCTTTGGTCCAATGGTACAACTCGTTACCATTAGCCGCACGTACGACCAAAGAAACTGAGTTGATATCTTCGATACCACCCTCATTTGTCACTGCTGCTTGAACATCTACTGTTTCATTACCGGATATGCGTTCTGGCGTCACATATAATACGGCATTGATTTCCTCTGCAGCATCTGTTTCGTAGGAGACTTCCCAATTACCACTATAACTTGTGACTGTGTTATTTCTCCCATCAATGCGAACGGTCCACGTCCCAGGTTCAGGGAATGTGACCTCCACAAAGCGAGAATTTGAAGTGTCTAATAGAGCAGCTGATTGTGCCGTCGCTGCGTTCGTATCCGATACATCTGCGCCTGGTTCATAAAGAGAGATATAAAGGTTCTCGGCTTCATTCTCCCAAGAAAGATCTGCATAAGCTTTTAAGGCGCCTTCTTTCACTTCAAACGTATGCGTTTCATACCCTTCGTTGGATTCCCAAGTGTTAGCAGGCACTGTGCCTTCATATGAGCCTGACTTAACATCGAGCTGAGCCGGCCACTCGAAGGTAACAAGATCTTCTTCCGTTACTTGAGTTGGTATATCATTGTTAACCGCACGTTCCACCGCCAATTGGGCATCAACAAAGCCTGCTCCAGTATCATGGGTTTGATACCCGTGCATCACTTCTTTGTTTGCTGTTACTTCCGTTAGACGGATTAAGTCTAATGGACTAAGGCTGCCATCATTGTTCTCTTCATAAGCATCAATGACAAGTCCCAGTACGCCTGTGACCATCGGTGTGGCCATCGACGTTCCACTTGCAGCGCCGTACAAAGTACCCGTTGTGGTCATCGGATGGAGCGGATTTTGTGCTGAAACGATATCCGCACCTGGCGCTGTGACAGACGGACGATAAAGACCGATTGGGTTGGCATCGAAATCCCATGCCTCTTGCTCGTCACTAGAAGCAGCAAGATAAGCTTCGAAGTTTTGTAGGGCTCGTTCACGATCGTGGTTGGCATCTTCGATTCCTCTAGATGAGAAACCTGTTACTTTGTACGCTTTATCCGTTGCACCAATTCCTAAAACATAAGGGGCTGTCGTATAAGGGTTACAAGTATTCACATCAGGACCTGAGTTCCCATAAGCGAATACGCTAAGGATGCCCTCTTGATACGCTTCATACGTTGCAACATTTACAGCGTTATGCGGGTTAAATTCACATCCTTCTGAACCCCAGCTGTTGGAGATCAGACGGATATCTGCGTCATCGTTTTTCACCTGGTCAAGGATATGGTCGTATGCTTCTACTGTGAAAACGAGTAGGATACCTGCTGATGAACTGTAGCTTTGTACGCTGGCCTGAGGAGCCATCCCACGGTAGTATCCGTCAGACGCATCACCTGTACCTGCAATTGTTCCGAACACATGAGTGCCGTGTCCATATTCATCTGTGTTGACTGGAACACCAGTCTCTTCCTCCACATCGATAATAGACGTATCGACATCAATCCCATCTGGTGTCGTACTCACATACCCTGAGTCACTGATAAGCGTCCCAGCAACCTGCCAGTTGTGAGTCATGTTGTCGATAAGATCCGGGTGAAGGCCGTCTGCACCCGTGTCAATAATCGCAATCTCAACATCTTCACCATCATAGCCTAACTCTTGTTGTACAGCTTCTGAGTTAGTCATTTCACGTCCTTCTGCATTAAATGTCTTCATTTTGCGGTTCGGTTCAATGAAACGGACCGTATCCCATTGTGTCACTTCTGCGATTTCAGAAGGACTTAAAAGGACACGCGCGATTGGTAGGTGATTGAATGACTTGACATCGCGATCAAAGCGGTCTAATAATGTCACGCTTTCTTTTGAATCAAATGTAATCAGAACATCATAATATAATAGTTCTGTTGTGTTCTCTAGTTCAGATGCAAAAGCTTGATCCAACTTGTCCGTGTCTACAGTCGATGTGGCCTGAGCATCACTATAGGCATAAATAAAAGGGGTTGCTAACAAGGCCATTACAATTAAAAGGCCAACTAGCTTCTTTCTTGTGTCAAATAAGTGCTGTGTTTCCGTCATATACATTCCTCCTCACCAATTTTTGTCGACCGCAAGCAACGTTTCACGCATTTCAGATAAAATATCCCTGGTAAGCAATACCTAAATCATTTACGCACGACCCAACGGTTCGACATAATTGGCTAAAATTTGCGAACACTTAAAATATTTCTTTCTGTAAGACTGATATTCCTGCTTTTTTACGCTATAGAAACATTGGGAAACATAGCAAATGGATGATCATCAATAGCTATGTATGAAGACACCATTGCGCAAAAATTACCATTCGCTTTCTCATGTGTCACTTGCAGTATAATGAACCAAATTCAGGTATAAAAAAAGGACCCCTGGTATGGGCCCTTAAATCGTGATCTATTATAAACAACCTTTTATTCTTTTTCCATCTTTTTCAGATAATCGTAGCAGTACTGAATGACATCACTTCTGCGAATAATCCCAATGAACACCTTATTATCATCAACCACAGGGACAAAGTTTTGCTCAGTGGCAAGTGATATGAGATCTTCCATATCAGCATTAATCGGGACTGGCTTATTTTTTTTACGAAAAGGGATTTCAGATAATGGGATTTGATCTGTATTTTCAAAAGAGACTTCTGGGGAGTCCTTTAATTTCCTCAATAGGTCTCCTTCTGTGATCGTGCCGATATATTTCCCTCTATGATCTATAATTGGAAGTGCGGTATATCCATGATGGTCTAATTTTTCTAGTGCTTGACGCATCGTCGCCTCAGGTGAGACAAATACCACGTCATCTTTAGGAACTAAAAAGAATGCTACATTCATGTGTTCTCATCCCTTCAAGTATCATGACATTTCTTCTGTTAATATACTCCTAGTCTGTTCTGTTAATAATATGGCGATATCATCAAATAAATAATGACGCCTGTTAAACTCACATATAGCCAGATTGGCATGGTCCACCTTGCGATTTTACGGTGCTTCTCAACCTGCATATTGAGCCCTCTAGCGACTGTGGTTAAGGCAAGTGGCACAATGACAATAGCTAAGATGATATGTGTTAATAGGATAAAAAAGTATAGGCTTCTAATGATACCCTCTCCACCAAAAGGCGTTGATTCTGATAGAGAATGATACGTGACGTAATTGATTAAAAACAGGGCAGTCGTTGTGAATGCTGCATAGATAAAGCGACGATGTAAAACGACTTGTTTTTTGATAATAAAATATAAGGCTAACAATAGAAAAATAAAAGTAAAACTGTTAAAGATGGCATTAAACATAGGCATTATGGTCAAATCTAAGTGGTCAAAGCCACGATAGCCGGGTAAAATGAACAGAATAATGACGAGTATATTAATGCCAAGGGATAGTCCAATAATCCATGGCGTATAATTTCTTTCTTTTACACCGTATTCGTTGATGTCACGATGTTCGTTTGTTTGTGATTGTTGGGTAACCACTGGTTCTTCTTGATTGGCATTCGTTTGTTTACCATGATCGGTCATCTCGTTACATCTCCTTAATTTTCCCTAGCTCCATGTGGTTCATATTCTTACTCTCTTAGAATATATAAATAGCAACATCATGACAACCTATGTAGTTAAAGAATTATTACATCTTTTTAAAACTTTTGGGCTTAAAACTTTTGACCCTCGTCTTCTTCTAATTTAAAGGCTTGAAAGTCTAAATACATCTGTTCATAGTATCCCTTCTTACCTTGCTCGTGCCATTCTTCATGAATATCATACGGGACCTCTCCCCTTCTACCATTCTCATCATATAAGACCACTTTTGTTGCATGTTCCTCTAATTTCAACTTAAGGTTAATGCTTTCTAACGCACGGACCAATGGCTTTTCAAACATGACCTTTCCTTCGTGGTAAGTCAAGTCATCCCTATGGTTTTCTACTAAGTAATCATGAATCGTCATCTCTTATCGCCTCCTGCAAGGTATACATCGTGATCAAATAGACGACAATGGAATAAAAAGGACACATCACACGACACATACTGTGTCCCATCGAGGGTTAAAATTTAAGTCAGTGATACATGAAGGAGGTTTCTTGCATGCCATTCTATTGTTGTCCTACATGCCAAGCGAGGTCTAGGTTTAACGTCATCGAACAGCACGTGACACCCATCAAGATCGACTTCGCTACGGGTGAAGAGTCTGTATTAGACCAGTTAGAACCTTTTCATATACAGTATCAAGGTCCGGATAAAAGAATCCAATGTGGAAGTTGTGGTCAAGTTGATGAGGAAGTGCGTTTTGTAAAAATGGCCGAACGTATGCGTCAACAATAAAGCCTCTGGCTACATATAGCGTTTGACCGTCCTTCGGCTGGCCCCTATAGCTATGCGAGCTTACATAAAATCTTCTAAGGTGAGTTGCTCATAGTCCAAATCTTCGAGATTGGAAAAACGTACACCAAAGAGAATGATTGGCGTCTCAGCAAGATGTTGTTGGTACAAGCTCTGAACATGATCATATAACACACTTTGATCCTTCGTTCCTTCCGCTAAGGTGACACTTTTTGAGTGAGAGCCTTTTCCTCGTTCTAGCTTATAAACGACGGAAACGGTTCTTACTTTCTTACGCTTTTGTTCCAACTTGGATGCCAGTTGTTCGACCATTCGACTGGCTAAACTCTTAATCAAACCTTGGTCGGTGGTGTGGTTCTGAAACGTGGTTTCTTTTCCAATGGTTTTGTCCCCTTTTTCTCGATCCGGATATATCACAGCACTTCCCTTGCCTTGGGCTGCATGCTGTAAGTGCTCACCTCTTTTTCCTAAAATTAATTTCACTTGGAGTGGATCTGCCTCGGCAAGATCACCGATTGTGAAAATATTATTTTTCTCAAATTTCTCTGCTGTCTTCTGTCCACACCCGTGTAATTGACTCAAAGGTTGGGGATAAAAGTATGTGCAGAATTGCTTAACACCTAATTGCACATAACCACGTGGCTTTTTAATTTCTGCTGCCATTTTGGCGATGATGCGATTGGACCCTACTCCTATGGAACAAGGCATATGCAACTTTTTCCATAATGTGCTTTGAATATACGTGGCGATATCCTGTGGCTTTTTCCCCTTTTGTACCAATGGTGTAATATCAACATAAGCTTCATCAATTGAAGCGACCTCAGTGTCACCGATCAACCGCAGGAAGTTCATAATTTTAGTAGAGTAGTTTTGATATAAAGTGTGATCTCTCATGACGAATATAGCCTCCGGACACTTTCGTTTAGCTTCATAGCTACTCATCGTTGTATAGACGCCCTTCGCTTTGGCTTCATAGCTTGCAGCGATAACCATCCCTCTCCTTTTAGAGGTTGTTGATCCACCTACGATGACAGGCTTATGTCTCAGAGCCGGATCTACACTTTGATGACAACTAGCGAAAAACGAGTTCATATCGGCTAACATAATATAACGAGACGGCTGTCCGTGCTGGTCATGATGTTTTTGCAGTTGAACATCACTCATCATATCAACTCTCTTCTTCGACGTTGCTTACACTATTATTTTGCTTAAAAACTGCGATTATAACCATGCAATCATATGTAGTCCGGTCAGAACGAATGGAATGAGTAAGACAAGAAACGCGACTAACCGTCCGTTTTGTTTGGCTACACGCCAAGGTGAAATGTTCATCAAACTAGACGCCATCAGTACTGAACCGGAAAAAGGGGAAACGGATGTCGCTAAGGCCCAGGCACATAGGAGTAAAATGGCCATATATTCCGAGCTCACAGAGAAAAGTTCAGGCTGTAGAGCGCCGCCAATGCCAATGACAACCACGACAGGATGAAGCCCCACAGTGGCTAAAAAAATGACAAATATCATGACGATAATAGACATCAGGTATATATGTCCGAACGAGGCGTATATGATTAAATCTGCAAACCACTCACCAACTGGTGTAAAGGTGAGGGCGACCCCGAAATACCCTGCACTGATGAATATCGCAAGCTCGTTTTTAAGCCGAACAAAAGATCGTTCAACGTATTCTACAGCGTCATAGATATAATGACGAAACTGGCGCACAGCAATGGACCAAAGGAATGGATATATTAATCCCATTAAAGACACGATGGTCAACATATTAATGTTGGTCACAGCATCTAAAGAAAGTGAAATAAAAAATAGAAAAAAAGAGGCGATTAGTAGGGTCTTTAGTTTTCGCTTAACACCTGGCCATTCTATATCTTGTGCAGATGCTTTGGCATCTACCCCCGCATCTTCAATTCCGTCCGTTTGTAGCGTTTGTGTCTGTGGTAACGATTCTCCATTCGTTTCTTTCACTCGTTTTTGGCCGGCCAGGACATCGTGTTCAAAATGGGTCCAGCGAAAGAAAACCATGCTACAGATTAGGTAAATAAGCGCAATCCCTAAACCGACCAATCCGATGTCGGCCCAAGATAAGTCGTATAAAACAGATATTAAGCCCACATTAACAAAATAGGGTGACCAAAACATACAGAACACAAACGCGCGTAGTATAACCTGCCCCATCCTTTTCTTATAAAACTGTGAAAAACTTTTCTCTGCAATGCGGAACACGATTGGCATGGAGCCGAGGTTAAGCACGAGCCCCATTGTCGACGTTAGTACTGTACTGAGTATATAAGGGTGAGATTCCCCATTTCGCTCCATCCTGAAAACCATCGCTTTTAGAGCTGATAAATATCCACCTACGGATATCATGACACCGATCAAAGGCACAATCACGAACAAAGCTAACAGATTCATGTTCTGCCCAAACGCATGTAGCACGTCAAGGGCGGGAACTTTCTCAACGATAAAAATAATACTGCCGATAGCAAAGAGGAGGAGGGCCGTGATCCCATTCCCTTTCCGAACTGTGCATACTGCTACAGCAAGCAAACATGCGGCCATGACACTGTATAGGAGGTGGATCCACTCCACTTCCCAAAAAACATGCACGAGATAAAGTAGAACAGAAACAAAGCTCATGATGCCTAAAACTCGCTCTGCTCTACCTATCGTATGATTCATTTTGGCTTGCTCTCCTTTTTAACCCGTATTAAACAATACGCGTACGAGTGTCTCTAGTGTCTTCTGTCGTCATCAATTTCGCTAGCTTCAATTGTAACCGACCTATACGTTTTTCATAAGCTTCTTTGTCACGTCGATCCGATTCTTTCATGCGTAACCGGGGCTTAGGACTACTCTGCCACTTCTCGTATGCTTTTTGTGCATAATGTAACGCCTTCTCGTAATCTTTGAATTGATGTTCGTATAGTTTAGCCAACTCTATTTCAACCTCTGAGGGGCTGTCATGATGGTGAGAAAGCTCTTCCCAAATGCATGTCGCTTGCGTGTACGATTTTGCCTTCTTCAGTAACAGGGCCATTTGATGTTTAGCTGGCCTTTGCCATCGTCCTTCACGTTGGGCTAACAGTTGGTATAGTTCCGATGCGATATGGACTTCGCCAATCGTCTCATACCAGCTTGCAATTTTGAATTTTTCCTTGTCGTGAGCCCGTTCCGGCTGGATATCCAGAAGCAATTGTGAAAGATGAATATACAGGGTCACTAGCGAACAGACGTCCCACTCGTTATGCTTAAGCACGCCCGCAACGATATCGGGGTCCTGCTCCTCTAGATAATCAAAATAGAGCATCGGTGCGAGATACCCTGGTGTATCTTCTATTCTCTTAAAGTTTAAGACTTCCTCTTCAACAACGGCTAATCGACAAGAGGGTAGATCGTGCTTCCATAGTCTTCTAGCTGCGTGTAATAAATCAAAATGTCCAAAACTCGGCAGTGTGGGCAACATGTCTCTAATCAACGTGTGTCGTGTCTTCACCTGTGGCCAGTCAAACGCTTTACCATTGTAGGTGACGAGGCGCTTCATCACTTTAATATCCTCTAAAAAGGCTTGATACATCGCTACCTCAGCCGAAGGTCCAGGTAAAAAGAGTTGCTTGACTTTCATTTCATGATCCAGCACTCGACTATACCCTAAAAGGAATATCGTCGTCCCTGTCCCCCCAGCCAGTCCGGTTGTTTCAGTGTCAAAGAAAAACAGATCTTCCGGTGAAAGCTGATATGAAGATAGGGGATGCGAACGCCTCTTCTTATTCCATGCTTCGATTACGTCTAATAGTTGACCATATCGATAACGGCCATGCTGATGCTCCAGAGGGTAACTCACTTCTCTGATCACTGCATTCTCTCCATCAAAATGAAACGGTCTAGCTTGTAATTCTCGCCACTTATGTTCATAAGGAAGACTGTGACCCGCTTCTAACGGAGGGTCTACATTTGGCTGAGCCACTTCATCCTTGACCTCATCAGCTTGATGAGACAAGTGTGTTTTATATCTATTGAGCTTATTTTTCAATGACATGATGTGCACCTTCCTCCTGTAGGAAACCAACGAGCTTTAACGATAGTTGCTTCATGTTCTCATCACTATCTAGGGTGCCGATACAAGAAGGACAACCACTTTCACACTGACACGAGTGGATGACGTGTTGCACTTCATTCAAAATGAGATTCAGCCCCTGATAAACCTGTTCGCTTAATCCTACGCCTCCAGGGTAGTGATCATATAAAAAGATGGTCGGTAACCCCGAGTGTACGGCTTTCACTTGTGGCACAACATGAATGTCTTGCGGGTCGCACATGACGAACAAAGGGGCCACATGGCGCAGAACATGAGCCAACCCCGTCAAACCTTGCTCTAGCTTCTCACGCCCATGTTCTTCCTCCCAATCGGCACTCAAGCTCAGCCACATGGCGGTGGTATGTAACTCTTCCTCAGGTAAATGAATCGGGCCAGAACCTATATTTTCATGCGTTTCGAATTTTATTTTCTTAAAAATGGTTGCTTTGGCGTTGACCATGACGTCCCCGTAGCCGATTTCGCCCTGTGATGCGAGAGCTTTGTGTTTATCCACTTCTATCACTTTGAGTTGAACAGCTAAGTTAGCGTCGGTGTAATAATCGGTGCTCACCTCACGGACAAAAGCCTTTTTCTCTTCATAATCTAACTTTTCAACCTGATACTGAACGCCTTGGTGTAAATAGATGGCTTCATCATGCAGCAAGGTCATGGCGCTAAAGCGATCCATTTCCCCTATCACACGGACATGAGCGACATCCGACTGATCGATGATGACCACATTTTCTTGTGAGGCTGATCGCAAACTGACATTATGGGCAGGGAAGGCATCGTTCATCCAATACCACTTCTGATTCTGATAATGCAACACTTGTTCTTCAGTGAGATACTCTAATACCTCTTCTACTTCGACGCCGTCGAACAATTCTCCTTGCTTAAATGGTAATTCGAAGGCGGCGCACTTCAGGTGGTCGACCAAGATAATGAGGTTGTTAGGAGAGATACGCGCATGTTCCGGCGATCGGTTAAAGAAATAATCCGGATGTTGAATGACATACTGGTCAATAGGGCTAGAGCTGGCGACCATGACGACCATAGATTCGTCTTGTCTTCTCCCTGCTCTCCCCGCCTGCTGCCAGGTACTAGCGATTGATCCTGGGTAACCTGTAAGCACGCAGGCCTGAAGCTGTCCTATATCGACCCCTAACTCTAGCGCGTTGGTACTGACCACACCTATAATATCCCCGTTTCGTAAGCCACGTTCAATCTCACGCCTTTCGTTCGGGAGATAGCCACCTCGATAACCACGGATTGATTTTGGACCGAACGTATGGGCAACGAGCTGTTGTAGATAATTTAATAAAATCTCAACACGAACCCGACTCCGAGCGAAAAGAATCGTCTGGATTTTATTTTTTAAAAACAGACGCGCCACATTTCTTGCCTCTAGGGTGGCACTGCGCCTAATGTTTAAGGGGTTATTGACTACAGGCGGATTATAGAAGACGATATGCTTCGTCCCTGTGGGTGCACCGTTGTTATTAACGAGCTTCATTGGTGCGCCGGTTAATTGTTCTGCCAGTTCCTGTGGATTCGCTATGGTAGCGGAAGTACATATAAATTGGGGATCACTACCGTAAAATTGGCAGATTCTTTTCAGGCGTCTGATGACATTGGCAACGTGACTCCCAAATACGCCTCTATATATATGTAATTCATCAATGACGATATACTTTAAGTTCTCAAATAAGGAAACCCACTTGGTGTGGTGTGGCAAAATAGCGGAATGCAACATATCTGGATTGGTGATGACGACATGCCCCGCTTTGCGAACCACCTGCCGAATGTTTGCCGGTGTGTCTCCATCGTACGTGTAACTTTTTATAGCAATATCCATTTCTTCTATCAATTCGTTGAGTTCGCTTTTCTGATCTTGAGCCAATGCTTTCGTTGGAAATATGTATAACGCGCGACTATTCTCGTTTTCGGATACCGCTTGTAACACCGGTAAATTGTAGCACAGCGTTTTCCCAGACGCTGTGGGCGTAACCGCAACAAAATTTTCGCCCTGAGTGGCCAGGCGAAAGGCGGTTTCTTGGTGTGTGTACAGTGAAGAAATACCTCGGTCTTCTAATCCCTTGCGAATACGTTGGTTAAGACCTTGTGGATATGGGACTGTTCGTGCCTTTCGTGGCGGGATTGTTGTCCAATTGGATATATTGTCTTTGAAATCTGGTTCTTCCTGTAATAAGCGGATAATATCTGACATGCTTTTCTTCTTCACCCGAATCACTCCCTCATATACCATTGTAGCGAATAAACGTTCGTTTCGACAAGTATAACCTTTCATTGACCGGTGGGTCCTTCAAACAAATGTACCACCAGTTAGCTCCAGCTTAAGTGAAGCAGAAGGATGGGTCCCTCATAAGGGGCATTAAAACGTAGCCACGCTTCACCTCATGAAAGGAGCTCCAAAGGCTCACATATACACGTGTGCCAACCCCTTTCTACGGACATACTACTACAAACGTATCTTACTCCCATCCAATCTTGTAACCACTTTTTTAGTGTGAAGGGACTGGTTAAGTGATGCTTCGGGACTCATTTATCCCCAAACTAATGCCAAAGTTATATTATATACGCAAGAGCTTTTGGTTCTTACCCTCTTTTTATAGCCTTATAGGCATTGTCCTGGCCATCGTTTCTATCTCAATTGAGCGTTATATGGTGACATGGTCTAACGTGAGCTGGATACCGGATATGATTTTAGTTGACATCGACCATGGCCGGTCTATTCTTGCTGCGCTCGTGACTGCTATACTGACGATGACAACGATCACGTTCTCAACCGTACTCGTCGTCCTGACCACTTATTCATCACAATTTTCGCCACGAACACTACAAAACTTTATCATGGAACAGAAAACGCAACGCGTCCTTGGTGTCTTTACAGGCACCTTTATCTACATTTTACTCATGTTCTTATTCTTGAAGAATTTATCTGAAACGATCGTCCTCATCTCACCGGCTATCGCTGTATTTTTCACGATTGTCTCACTTGGTTTTTTCGTTTCCTATATCCATTACGTTTCGACCTCCGTTCAGGTGAGTAATCTGATTGATCAGATCACTAAACGGACGAAAAGCGCGATTCAGAAAGCTTTTCCAAATGCGAAAACCCATCATTTATCCCAACCAACGGAAGCCCCTTGGCTCAGCTGGGAATCTGAGGAGATTAAACATCTTACACCAGAGCATGTCGTTGCACATAAAACAGGCTACATCCAATACATAGACACAGAAGGATTACGACGATATGCCACCCAAAAAGACATCATATTTCGAGTTGAACGGTATGTTGGAGAGTTTATAATCGAAGGTTCAGCTCTTTTCTCTTATTGGGGTTTACTTGAAACAACTCCTAATGTCACTGAACAGGAAGTATTAACGTATATCACGATTGGCGTTGAACGCACAACGAATCAAGACGTCAATTTTGGGATTCAAAAACTAGTAGAAATTGCTTTACGCGCGCTTTCTCCCGGTATTAATGACCCTAATACAGCCGTGGTATGTGTTAACGAATTAGCGAACATCCTAACGCTCTTGGGAGAAAGGCAAATCCCGAGTCCATACTATTACGATAAGGCGTCAAATCTCAGGATCATCATGCACCATCAGGACTTTTCTACTTACTTATATACATGCTTTTTCCAAATCAAGCAGTACGGTCGAGGTGACCTGTCTGTTATGTCTTCTGTATTAGAAGCATTAAACATGGTAGCCGAAAATAACGATCAAGAGATTAAGGATGAAGTGTGGGAATTCAGTAAGTATATCGTCTCAGGTATTCCCGTTGACAAGCTACACACGTTAGATAAGAAATTTATGAATGAAAAACTCATGACCTTAGCTGTCCATTGTAACCACCCGAAAGATTTCTGTCCGTTGTCATGAAGGATAGGGACATAATAGCATGCCCCCCCTAGGACATCGCAGAGTGAAACCCCTAGAACACCTCAGGACAATCAGGCGTTTTAGAGGCTTGACATTGACAGATCATGTTTATAGTTTATACACTTGGGTATAAGATAAGGATAGCATATAAAAAAGAAGGTGACAGAGATGGAAGAATTACAAGAGTTGATGGAACAAATCGAAACCAATGATAACGTCACACCTGAGTTAAAGGAAAAAGTTGTCGAGGCGCTCACTAATGTAGAGGACCCAGAGTTAGGAATAGATATCGTCAACCTCGGACTCGTCTACCGCATTGAAATGGACGAGAATAAAAATGTGAATGTTGTCATGACATTGACATCCATGGGGTGCCCTTTGGCAGGGATGATTGTGACATTGGTTAAAGAAGCGCTAGATAAAGTTGAGGACGTTCATGATGCCGATGTTGAAATTGTATGGAATCCACCGTGGTCAAAGGAACGTGTATCACGTATGGCCAAAATGGTGCTTCGAATCAGCTAAGTGAATAAAAAGGGATAAGGTCGTGGTGGCCTTATCCCTTTTATTGTATTCTACTTATTCCTCAGTTAGCTTTTCTTGTACAGCTTGTACCTTATCCTGCATCTTTCTTTTTTTGTCTCTACGATCGTCGATACGTATATTCGTCGCCACTCTTTGTACGCCGTTCTCAAACGGCACTTCATGTATGGCTTGTACGACCTCGAAGAGATCCTCCAATTCTCCCTCTATAAGCGTACTCATAGGTGTCAATTGAACATTGACTTTATCTTTGTATTGCTCGAGTACTTTCTGGATATCAGCCACATAAGTACTCACACTCGGTTCTTGTGTTCCTATCGGTATAATGGTTACATCCACAATGGCCATCAGACAACACTCCTTTTCATTCTGTTCATGACTCATATATCATAGCAGCCAATCCAACCATATGCACTTTTTATGGTATATAGACTGACTTCATTCTCTCATAGCTCTACCCCTAAAAAAAATCCCTTAAACGTCATGCGCTTAAGGGATTTAGTACGTATCTTAAGTATTTATTCTTCTTGTGCCGTACCTGTCATCTCGCTCACTTTGTCCTGGTTGTTCTCGATCCAGTCTCTTGCTGCTTCTTCAGGTGGGGTGTTGTTATTTTCTATTTCAGCAATCATATTCTCTACATCTTCAATTGGGATTTCCCAGTTGCTGAAAAATTGATGCGCTTCTGGCGACGTCTCATCTAAGCCTGAACGCGTAATGACTCGAACTTCGGATGTTTCATAAAACGCCTGTGGATCTTCTAGTACCTTAAGATCCCAATTGACAAACATAGGATGTGGACGCCAACCTAAGAAGAGTACAGGCTCTTGTGCATCTATTGCTTTTTTGGCTTGTGATAACATCCCTGGTTCACTCGAAGCGACATATTCGAGGTCAAGATCGTAGGCCTTTAACATCTCCCTCGATTGTTCTGACATCCCGGCTCCTTCTTCAATACCGTAGATACTCCCTCCAAATATATCTTCATTGCCTTTAATATCTTCAATCGAATCGATCTCTTCCACGTAGGTGGGTACCACCCAACCTAACTCCCCTTCTTCATAACTCACAGACACGACATCGAGGTTCTCTCCATAGCTTTCAATGTAGCTTCGATGCATATCCGGAAGCCACGCATCCATAAATACATCAATTTCACCCTGTGATAAGCCTGTGTAAACAACGCCAACCTCTGCGTCCTGTAGCACCACTTCATAGCCCATATCCTCTAATATTGCTTTGGCAATGTAAGTGGGTGGAATCGTACTTGTCCAGGGTGTCACACCGAACGTAATGGTCTGACCTGCACCAGGAGTGGCCTCGTTCTCATTAGGTGTCTGTTCGCCTGCGCCTGATTCTCCTCCACCATCCTCACGGTCGACACCACATCCGGTCAGGACAAGACTAAGCGACAATAGCAATAGGAAGCTTATTTTGGTCAATTTTTTCATCCGTTTACACTCCTTCAATGGATTACCAATCTAATCAGTATCAGCCCGTTTAGAATAGTTCTCTAATCTTGATCTGTTTAACGATTCTCTTGCGTTGATTTGTCTAATCTTGATGATCTTGATGATCTTTTTGATCTGGTTTTTGAGACTCTTCTTCTTCGCCTGTGCCTTCTTTCATCTCTTGAACAGTATCTGAGTTTTGTTCAATCCATTCACGTGCCACCTCGTCCGGTGACGTCCCTTCATCAATCTGGACAATCATCTCTTCAACATCCTCTACTGGAATGTGCCAACGGCTAAGAAAATCAAATGCCTCCGGTACGTCCTGAGCTAAATCCTGTCTGGTTAACACGTGAACTTCTGAGCTCTGTAGAAAGCCCTGTGGGTCTTCTAATACTCTAAGGTCCCAATCGGCAAACATGGGATGCGGACGCCATCCAACAAATAGAACAGGCTCTCCTGCGTCGATCGAACGTTTGGCTTGGGCTAGCATGCCTGATTCACTTGAAGCAACATATTCTAAGTCGAGGTCGTAGGCTTCAATCATGTCACGAGAGGTTATCGTTAAACCATCTCCTTCTTCGATGCCGTAAATCTTCCCCTCAAACTGATCCTCACGTCCTTTTAAATCTTCAACTGATTGTATGCCTTCGACGTATTCTGGGAGGACCCAGCCTAGCTCACCCTCAGTATAGCTCACGGCCACGTCCTCTAATTGATCACGATATTGTGCCATGAAATTGCCATGCATATCTGGAAGCCAGGCATCCATAAATACATCAAGCTCTCCCTGAGACAAACTCGTAAACACAACACCTACGTCAGCTTCCTGTAGATCAACCGTATAACCCATATCTTCCAAAACATTTTTGGCCACATATGTGGGAGGAACGGTACTTGTCCATGGCGTGACACCAAACGTAATGGTCTGCCCTTCTCCAGGTTTGGCTTGATCCGTTTCTTGACCAGGGTTATCCTCCCCGGTCCCCGGTTGATCATTCCCATCCTCCTGCGCCATCCCACACCCCGTCGTGATGAGCACAATCACGAAGATGAGGTATAGGACCCTTTTTTCAAATGTCATATTGAGACACTCCTTGTGATTAATATCCAAAATAAGTGACGACGGAGCGACTTCATATACAATGGCAGTCATTAGCTATTCTAGGACAGTGTTGGAAAAATATACATGGCAGTCGATTAAGCCTTTTGTGTTTGCCCTAACCCTTCTGTGAGCCTGTCTAATATAATCGCGAGGACAACAATACCTAAGCCTCCAACGAGTCCCATCCCAACGTCAACACGTGAGATGCCTGCTAGTACAATTGAACCTAATCCTGGAGCCCCGATCATAGATGCTATAACAGCCATAGATAGGGCCAGCATGATCGTTTGGTTCACCCCGGCCATAATCGTCGGCAGGGCCATCGGTAGTTGGACTTTGCTCAACATTTGCCAAGAGGTTGAACCGAAAGCTCTTGCGGCCTCTACAACGTCTTCAGGCACTTGTCGAATCCCCAGATTCGTTAATCTAACGGCTGGTGGTGTCGCGAAAATAAACGTCGCGATAACGGCTGGCACACCACCGATACCGAATAAAAGAATGGTGGGTATCAAATACACAAAGCTTGGTAGTGTTTGCATAAAGTCAAGCACAGGACGTACGATTTGGTGCAGCTTCTCAGATTTTGCACTTAGGATGCCTACAGGTATGCCGATGATAATGGACAACAATGTGGCCACTAACACGATAGCCGTTGTCTGCATACCGGCAATCCATATATTCTCGTTGCCAAGATCAACGCTGCCGAGAAACAGTAAGCCAAGCACGGTGAAGACCGCAAAACCTATCCCTGCTACTCTCCATGCGAAAAAGGCAAGAATTATGGTTAATAATTCAGGCGGAATAGCAATAAGTAAATCGGTTAATGCCGTCAGTATGATGGAAATATAGTCACTAATGATCCCGAAGAAAGGACCGAGTGTAGGAATCAACCATTTATTAACGAACGTATTGGTCCATTCCTGTAGAGGGAAATCAAAATAATTCATTTACTCTCACATCCTTTTTTTTAAGTCTGGTGCTTATCGCAAAAACGGGTACAACACGCTAGTCTCGTGGTCCAACATATTCATTTTTGTTAACGTTAAAATCTTCGGTAGGCTCCAGCTCTTTATTTTCCTGTTTAGGGGAATGATCCTCGCCATCCTCAGTTTCTTGTTTAATGGCGTTTTCTCCGTCAACCTCATCCTGATCATCATCCTCTTTCCCCAAAACAAGACCAGAAAGGATTGAAACGCGGACGATAATCCCTTTTAGTATCCCTTTCTCTACCACTGCGATTGGGTAATTCGTGTCTGCCGCTACTGTAATGAGCTCATGCAAGGGCGTATCTGGTTCTGTTGAGTGAAAATCTTGAACAAGAATCTCTTCTCCCCATTTGTTCTCTCTAACGGCGTTAACAGCGTCATCTATGGTCAATAAGCCTTTGAGGGATCGATCTCTATCCGTCACGAAGATGCTTGATATGCCTTGCTCCTGCATCTTGCGGATGGCCACACGTGGTCCGTCCTTCCAATAGGCCACAACATCAGGCTTCTTCATAACATGTGAGGCCAGTAAGACTTTTGAACGGTCAACGTCCTGTACAAAGTTTGACACGTACTCGTTTGCAGGATTCGTCATGATGTCTTCTGGTGTGCCTATCTGGACAATCTTACCGTGTTTCATCATGGCAATACGATCGCCCAATTTTAACGCTTCATCTAAATCATGCGTGATAAACAAAATTGTTTTTTGTAGTTTCTCTTGTAATTCGATTAACTCATCTTGCATTTCTTTACGGATAAGCGGGTCTAGTGCACTGAACGCTTCATCCATTAATAAAATGTCTGACTCATTAGCCAGGGCTCTGGCTAACCCAACACGCTGTTGCATCCCCCCACTCAATTCATCCGGTTTGCTGTTTTCATAACCTTTTAGACCTACGACCTCAAGGGAGTGACGTGCTTTTTCCTCCCGTTCACTCTTTGATAAACCTTGCACCTCTAGTCCGTATTCAGCGTTTTCTAAAACGGTGCGATGAGGGAATAACGCAAAACGTTGGAACACCATGGCAATCTTTTTTCTTCTGGTTAGCATGAGGGTTTCTTTGTCCATGGCTGTGATATTCTCATCGTCGATATAGATTTCTCCATCGGTAGGCTCAATTAACCTGTTGACAAGTCTAATTAGTGTCGATTTCCCACTACCTGAAAGACCCATAATGACAAAAAGCTCACCTTCTTTGACATCAAAGCTCGCTTCGCTTACCCCCACAGTCATACCCGTCTCTTCAAATATTTGATCTTTGCCCTGTCCTTTTTTTAACCTTTTTAATCCTGCTTTCGGGTCAGGTCCAAAAATTTTCGTTAAGCCTTTTACTTCAATTTTGCTCATCTGTACATAACCCCTTGAATCTTTAGGATTGGAGTAACTTACCTACGTACTCCTTGTGTAGTTTTACTTTTTCCCTAATAAAAAATAAAATGTATGTATGAAAGCGTTTTATCAATATGATGTGAAGAGAAAGGAGAAAGGGCAATGAAAATTGATCCGTCAACACTCAGTCGAAAAGAGGCGTATAAGCTTTTGATTGGCTCTGTAGTCCCTAGACCGATCGCTTGGGTCTCTACAACAAATGAAATGGGTGTTCATAACATCGCGCCATTCAGTTTTTTTACCGTTGTCTCTACTAATCCTGCCATGCTCGCATTTAACATTGGACCTAACAAGCGTGAAGATGGGAGTGAAGAAAAAGACACATTAGCTAATATTAAGGAAACGAAGCAGTTTGTTATCAATTTAGTGACGATGCCGAACGCTAACGCAATGCATGAGTCTAGTCTGCCCTACTCACCTGAAACAAATGAGTTTGAAAAAGCCGGTCTGACAGCTATCTCCGGAGAACGTGTCAAGGCGCCACGCGTCAAAGAGTCACCAATTAATATGGAATGTGAACTGGACCAGATCATTGAATTGAATGATGATCGTCTGGTGATCGGTAAGCTGGTCTATTTCCACGTCGATGATGAGTATTACATGGCTAACGGTAGAATTGACATTGAAAAGTTACAAGTTGTTGGACGTCTAGCTGGGAACTATGCTCTAATAGAAAATCTTTTTGACCTCCCCCAGTAAATAGCAAATCCATCACAAGAGAAATTAAAATGATGCCTTTCCTTCATAAGAAGATTAGGGCATAACTTATCTATACATCAAAAGGCCTATATATCTTGTATTTATGGAAATTTATAACTTCTGTTCATGACAAAAGACTCTTTTCAATCAAAATTCAATTAAATTACAATACTTATAAGGCATAAATGGGTCTAGTATGGGTAAATATTTTTTTTGAGGGATGAGGTGAGTGACGATGCCGGCACAGTACGATACAGATTATAAAAGCGTACGAATACCCATTGTGGTACATAAGTGTGATACTTTTACATGTCGTTTAAAAGGATTGATGTTCCGTAAACAACCTTTGGAGCAAGAAGGGCTTTGGTTAATCCCTTGTAATGCCATTCATATGTTTTTTATGTCTTTTCCTATCGATGTCTTGTTTTTGGATAAAAAACAGAAAATTGTTAAAACGGTGTCTAGGATTAAACCATGGAAGACACAAGGCAAAGTAAAGGAAGCACACTCTGCACTAGAACTACCAGAAGGAACCATCGAGGCTTACGACATTCAAGAAGGAGACTATATTCTTGTAGACGATGAACATGAAATATTACTCAAACGTGGTCGCACGATGACGGTTGAAGATATTGAGAATATGAGTCGTGATGAAGAGAGACAGCAAGAGTTGTCAGAAGCACAAAAAACTAGTTAAAAATAAACGCTTGGGGCATTCCGTTAAGGTGGAAGTGCCAAGCGTTTTTTTATTGCTTTTGACCCCTGCATCCGATAAAGAGCCCCGTATGCTTAGTAAGCTTGACGTCTCATGTGATTATGTTTTAATGAAACAAGGACACTATAGAGCTCGAGGAGTGAAACTGATGGACAAACTAAAAAGAAAGCTTCAACAAATAGATGGTAAGGGATACAAAGCTTATAAAGATATCCAAGGCCAATATGAGCACGAGAATATGTATGTGTGCCTTGACCATATTCAAGGTGACCCGTACGCCAGTCCTTCACGAGTACGAGTGATATATAAGGGAGACGTATCCTTCATTGACCCTGCCTGGTTACACCAGCCCCATTTGAAAACGGCTGTAGAAGATTATATAACCAGAGCGGTGGCCAAACATATCGATCGCGTACATCACCAAAGTACATATAAATGTCCCATCAACCGTGCAATACTCATTGACCGCCCGGGACAAGAAGTACTCCCTCGGACGTCTTGCAACGTAAACGATAAAGAAATAGAGATACGTTTATCGGTAGAGTTACCCGCTAGAGGAAGAAGAATTAAGGGACAAGAGGCGATTCAGTTACTCTGCTATGCCTTACCAGACATCATTAGAAATACCTTTCAACCTTTTGACTTGGCCCAATGCCAACAACATGTGACACTGGCCCAACAACAGGCGGATATCCGTACCTATTTACAGCGTGAGGGATACCTTTCTTTCATCGCGAATGGTGCCATTCTGCCAAGAGAAAGTGGCGTGAGTCAACGGCCGTTATCTGAAAAAGAGGCGATTCCTTTTCAATCCCCACCCTCACAAGAGATCAATATTCCTTTATCTGACGGCACCGAGATTAAGGGCATGGGGATTAAGGCCGGCATTACGCTTATCGTTGGTGGAGGTTATCATGGTAAAAGTACGCTACTCCAGGCCATCGAGCGTGGGGTATACTCACACATCGCAGGAGATGGGAGAGAATGGGTCATCACCGATGATACAGCTTATAAAATCCGTGCGGAGGACGGTAGACGCGTTGAAAAAGTGAATATCACACCGTTTATCTCTGACCTGCCGTATGGTAAAGATACAGATACATTCTCAACGGAGAATGCGAGTGGTAGTACCTCTCAAGCGACGAATATCATTGAAGCATTAGAGGTTAAATCTCGCGTTTTACTAATAGATGAGGACACGAGTGCCACTAACTTTATGATCCGAGATGCGCGTATGCAGCAACTGGTGGCCAAACAGAAGGAGCCGATTACACCTTATGTAGATAAAATCCGTCAGCTGTATCAAGAGCTCGGTGTGAGTACAATATTAGTGCTTGGCGGGTCTGGAGACTATTTTGAGGTTGCGGATCAAGTCATTATGATGGATGAGTATCGTCCGATCAATGTCACGCAAGAAGCAAAAGAGATCGCTCAAACCCATCAGCATATGAGACAACACGAAGGTGGCGAACAGTTCGGAAAGCAAAGCGCCCGTGTTCCTTCGAAGCAAGGGCTCAATCCGCAAAAAGGTAAAAGAGAAAAAGTGGATGGACGCGGTGTACACACCATCCTCTTTGGACAAGAGGCCATCGACTTGTCTCTCGTCGAACAAATTGTACATCCGAGCCAAACGAGAGCGATAGCGAACATCCTTCGTTATCTCACAAAGAACATGATACAGGAGAAACTCACTTTAAATGATATGTTAGATAAGCTTTATGAGCGAATAGATCGAGATGGCTTGGACTTTTTATCTACTCACCGTGGTCACCCAGGCGACATGGCCTATCCTCGTAAATACGAAGTGGCAGCGGCACTGAATCGACTGCGCACCTTAAAAGTAAAATGATATCACGCAATGTGATGGGCATGCGAAATACTGAGGTGTGTTAAATTGTGAATCAAAGCCAGGGTGTCTCTCCCCTGGCTTTTTTTGTGACGATGTTTAGACGACGACCCAGTTCGGTCCGTGTGGAGAATCTAGTGAAGCTAGTGAAGCCGTTAGATTTTGTCTTTGTTCAGCTTCGATAGTTTCTGGAGGAAACAAGAACGTCCACGGTGTACATGATGCAGGTTGTACTTGGAGATCCGAGATAGAAAACGTATGGGTGGCCACGGTGTCATGGTCTATGCGGTATTGAAGAGATGACTGTTCATACTGAACCCTTTCTTGAGTCGCATTTTGAATAATCACGGTCGCATAGAGATTGCCCTCATGAGTGAGCCCGGTTCGAACTGGTAGGTAACGTAACGTCCCCTTTTCAGGCTGATAACAGGCATTTAGTTCTGTGAATAGCGCTCTGTCCTGCTCAGACACTGCCCGTTGCCAAGTGTGTTGAAATATGATGGGATACACTATATGATCTGTCAATGCGTTCCCTCCTTTGTATTTGTGTCGCTTAGCCTAAATGGTTCTACTATACCGAGCATCACCCAACCACTTATAAAGAGAATGATTGATCCGGTGTAAAAAATAATGTCTAAAGTGAAGAAATCGATCAGCATGCCACCTCCGATGATGGCAAGCCCAGACGATATGGCGGTCCAGAAGTGATAACGACCGATACGTTGACCTCGACTACGGTACTCGGTCAAATCGGCAAGTAAAGCTTTTTCACTCGTTTTTTGCATGGCACCAAATATCCCTAGGAGAATCTGTAAGGCATAGACCTGCCATATGGCTGTCACGATAGGCAACAGTAAAAATAAAAGCGCCATGCCCCATGCATTAGCGACTAGAAAGGGGACCCGACCAATATAGTCTGTCAATGTGCCGATCCAACGGTGGACTATAGCAGAACTTAGAGTAAACAAACCGTAGGCGAGTCCAAATTGGGTAAAACTCGCACCGACTTCCCGGATGAATATGAGATAAAACGGAAATACAAGACTAGCGCCTAAGATCGTTGTCCCTTGTGCGACGATGAGCATGAACCACGGTGATTTAGTGTTCATAATGATCCTTTTCTCCTTCTAACGTACCCACCCGTTCATCCGTTTCCTGGGTTAGCTCTCGTTGTTGCTGATAATACTCATAGAATTCATTCATAAACCTTTCCTCTGGGTCGTAGTGACGTTTTAAAGCAAAGAAATCATTCACATCAGGATACATCCTCTGTAATTGGTCTAATGACGGATATCTTTGATATGTCAGATAGTATGTGCCATTATATTGGTCTGCTAAATCAACTAAACGTTGGGTGGCCGCTTCCATGTGCTCACGGTCCTTTTCAGTTAAGCCCTGATTGATTAAGAAAACAAAAGCAAATGTCTCTTTTTCTGAGTACGACAAGAAAGCTTCATCGTGCTGTGGGACATACCGTACTGTAATGTTCATGATATTAATGTCTTCTTCTACGAGTAGCTCTCTCAAATCATCAACATACGCCGTATAATGCTCAATTGGAATAAAGTACTCTTGAAGTATATCCGTATCTTTAGAGGATGTATACTCCAAGAACTCAATCGGGGGTCGCATCGCGTTATTTCGATTCACAATACGAACCTCATCAGGATCATAAATTTGCTGTTGTAGCCCCCATACGAGTGATTTTCCCCAATCAAAGTGTCGTGACAACCCAAATAAAAATTGATCCCGCTTCACATTTTTTTCTTCTGTTAACGGCGATAGGGCTTCAACTTGCTCAGCCCCCACCTGATCTGTTCGTTTATAATTATGGGCGTACATGCCCGTTAAGAAATGATCCGGTGCCACAGACAGTCTCGCTATGTGCAAGTCCACATCCGGATCTCCAAGGACATGCTTCTCAAAATAAGACGGATACGCTTGATAGTCCATCGGTTCATTATGTTCTTCGTACCATACATTGTCCGCTAACTGTAACTCAACATCGAGGATGACACCAAAAAGACCAAATCCACCAATGACGAGAGAAAATAACTCAGGATGCTCCTCCCTACTCACTTCAATGATTGACCCGTCCGCCTGAAGTAGTCGAAAAGATTTAACAGTCTCTATTAAAGGACCAAAACGGACATCTCGTCCATGTACGTTGGAACTGAGAGAACCTCCAACAGTAAAAATATTAGATGATTGCATCACGGCCACCGATAGGCCGTAGGGGTGAATATAATCCTGAATGTCGGACCAAGTCGCCCCACTCTGTACACGTATGGTCTTCTCTTCTTCATCCAAACTCAATATCTTATTAAAAGAAGTCATATCCAAATGAAGCGAATCCTCATAAAAGGCATGGCCGCCCTGCGAGTGTTTCGTCCCCGCAATTGAGATTTTAAGATCATGCTCTTGCGCCTGATAAACCGCTTGGATAATGCCTTCCTCTTCTTCCTCTTCTATAATTTCCATCACTTCTACAGGGAATAACCGACTAACATCATGCACGAGCAGTTCATCATTTGTCTGTGTTTCATTTATGGACCAAATAAAAACGGCCCCATAAGCCAAACTGCCTAACAAAGCGATTAACCCTATCCACTTAAGCTTAAACCTCTTTATCATTGTTTTTGTCCACCTGCTATTATTTTTTGTCATTGACACTGCAACATTTTTTTCCTGCTCCCCGTTTATAAGATTAAAGGAGTTATTATAGGGGGTCAATAAAAATGAGTACAAAAATGAAATGGCAAGTCGCGTTTGGTGCCTTGGCGATGTGCTTAGTTGTAGGCACATTCTTCATCCTTATTTCTGAGCCAGCCAAGATTTCTTCACACAACGATATTACAGATGACTGGATTGGAGATCAAGTTGACGAGAATGAATTACCAACCGTTCAAACCGCCGAACAACTTCACCATCTCATTAAACAATCCTATGAAAAGCAGAGACAAAACATGCAAAACGAGTCTCTTGCTGTAGAAGAAGCAGAAATGGTTGAAGTGCCCGCTGCTGGTTCGGCAGATATGGCAGGCGATGGCAGTGAACGTGCTTTTAAAGAAGAAGGTAGTCTAGACAGCGTGGAGGATTACTCAGGGACGAATGTCCAAGTTCAAGGAGTCGACGAGGCGGATGTCATCAAAACTAACGGAGAGTATCTCTATCAAGTTCAAGGTAAGAATGTACAGGTTACACAAATCTACCCTGCTTCAGAGATGGAACTGATTGATACGCTTACTTTCGATGACCAATTTTACCCGAACCAATTGTATTTAGATCATGAACACCTTGTGGTTATAGGGGCCCACCACATCCCAATGTTGAGACCGGAAAATATGGGTTCGATAGAAAGGGCAGATACGCCTTCAACGGCTGAGGAAGCCAAATCACACGCTTCGGAATCGCAAATGATCCCTCATCAGTCGATGACCAAAGCTTACGTGTATGCAATAGATGATCCTTCAGACATTACATTAGTACGTGAGGTCGAGATCGAAGGCGGCTATTTAACCTCCCGTAAAATTGGATCTAGTGTCTACTTACTAACCAACCAGTTTATCTCTTTCCATGACGAAAAAGGCGAGGTGATGGATGGAGAGCGTATTCCTAAACCGCTCTATTCAGACACAACCCAAGCTGACCAAGCACAAGAAGAGTACCAGCAGCTTGATTATGGGGACATCGCCTATTTTCCAGGCGGGGAATTCACGTCTTATCTCAATATCGCAGGGTTTAACCTTAATGATGACCAGCCTGTACAGCTATCCTCTTACCTCGGTGCAGGTCAGAATGTCTACGGCTCTCAGGATCACCTCTATGTTTCTATTACGCAATATGACCCTGACCGCGACGACGATAAACGTTATACGGAGATATACCAATTTGCCTGGGAAGATAGTCAGGTGACATACAATGCAAAAGGTGAAGTCCCTGGTCACTTGCTTAACCAGTTTTCCATGGACGAACATGAAGACCACTTACGGGTTGCTGTGACCAGTGGTGATATGTGGAATGAACAAAATATCTCTAAAAATCATCTATACGTGCTTAATCACGACCTACAAGTGGTAGGAAAGGTAGAAGATTTAGCACCGGGCGAACGTATCTACTCTGTCCGTTTTATGGGAGACCGGGGGTACATGGTCACATTTAGAACGGTTGATCCGTTATTCGTGTTAGACCTAGAAGAACCTACAGCGCCCTCCCTACTCGGAGAATTGAAGATACCAGGTTATAGTGATTATTTGCATCCGTATGATGAAAATCACCTTATTGGCTTTGGAAAAGAAACCGAGGTCCATACGGAAAAAGGACACGATGGCTCAGAGCGAGAATTTGCCGTTGAAACAGGGATGAAAATGTCTCTATTTGATGTAACGGATGTACACAATCCAAAAGAAAAATTTGTTGAATATATTGGAGACCGTGGCACACACTCTGAATTACTCCATAATCACAAGGCTTTACTTTTCTCTAAAAAACGTAACTTATTAGCATTCCCTGCTCAAGTCAGAGAGATTAGTCAAAAAGATCAAGAACGTAGCCCACTTCAATCTCACGGAGCATTTACTTTCCAAGGAGCCTTGGTCTATGATATTGATCTAGACAACGGATTCCAACAACGAGGCGGCATTACCCATCTTACTTCACAAGACAAAAACAACCCTTATTGGCATGAACAGCAAAACTTTGTCCAACGCATCATTTATGTTAACGATACGCTATATACTATTTCAAAGGGCGCGATCAAGGCGAACCAATTGGATAACTTAGATGAGTTAAACACCCTTTCTCTCCCTGAGATACAACATTAAACTTAACGCTTCCCTATTGTGAATCGCTAGAAGGTAGCTAAGGACATAAAGGACATACTTGAAAAGTAAGCATCATCATATAATTGTAAAAGACACGCGTAACGAAGCAGCGTGTCTTTATTTTTTCCTTATACGATTGCTATGTTCACCTGTGTTTATGCACCTTTACCTACATCATGACTAAGAGAACCTCGGAGGACTGTCACCGCTTGCCCTTGAAGTTGAACCCGATCATCCTGCAATTGTAATTTTAAGATTCCTCCTCGTGGTGACGCTTGAAAGGCATCAAACTCATGTTGGTTCAATTTCTGTTGCCAGTACAGGGCCAGTGCACAATGCGCCGAACCAGTCACGGGATCTTCGGGAACGCCTAATCCTGGACAAAAAACACGGGACACAATATCAAACGGGCCATCGTCAGCCTGACTTGTGACAATGACACCATGGTCTACTAACTCTGCCAGCATGCCCATGTCCGGACTCAGTTGACGGACCTGTGCTTCAGACGCCAATTCTACTACGTAATCAAAATCACTTTTGACCACACGAACGGGGTCCACACCTATTGCTTCAGTGACTTGTGGAGGAACAGGGCCTTCTTCATGACCGACCACAGGGAAATTTAACGTGATCCATCCGTTTGACCGTTCAGCCGTTAGCGGTCCGCTGTTCGTGTGAAAGAGGATCTCATCATCTCCCTGGACTAAATCCTCTTCCCATAAAGCGTGTGCCGATGCTAACGTCGCATGCCCACATAGATCTACCTCAGTCGTGGGGGTAAACCAACGTAAACGATACACGCCCTCACCTTCTTCTAGTAGAAAAGCGGTCTCTGATAAATTCATCTCCGCAGCAAGGCTTTGCATCCAATCGTCTGTTTGTGCTTCATTCAGGATACAGACCGCCGCAGGGTTTCCTCCGAAAGGTTTATCCGTAAAGGCATCTACTTGTAGTAATCTCATTTATTCTCATCTCCTCTCCATCAGAATCTATACTCAATCCTAACATATACAAGTATTGAACACTTCAAGGGGCCACTTGGTGACATCAATTTTTCATGATAAAATAATATGTCTTGATAATCTATAGATAAGTAGGTGACTCCATGGTTAAAAACAAACGAACAGCTATAATCCGCGCCGTATGTTACCTCACAGGACTTTTGATTTTGGCGCTTGGCATTACTTTTGTCATAAAATCTGGTCTCGGTGCCGGTGCTTGGGATGCGCTCCATGTAGGACTTTCGGAAACATTTGGTCCTACGGTAGGCACTTTTGTTGTGATAGTAGGGCTCATTCTTATTGTCACAAATGCGCTAATACTATGGCATAAACCGCAAATACTCCCGATTATAACCATTTTCATATTGGGCGCATTCATAGACTTCTGGAATCTGTGGGTGTTCGGTCCTTTTATGCCTGAGCCTTTATTTTATAGGGCTATCGTATTCGCCGGGGGCATGTTAGGCATGGCCGTCGGGATTGCGATCTATTTACAAGCACAATTTGCACTGATCCCTATTGACGGTTTTATGCTGGCCATTAAAGCCCGTTTTAATGTTAGTTTAAGAATGGGCAAAACAATAGCAGAAATGGTGGCACTGATTTTAGCTTTTATTTTTTCAGGTCCAATCGGTGTGGGAACATTTATTATTACGTTCTTTATCGGCTTTTTCATCCAGTTCTTCCACCAGCGCATACAAGGGCTATTGCGCCCACTCTTGTAACTGGCTATCGCTCGGTAGCAGATAGGCCAAGATGCCGACCAATGGTAAAAACGCAGACGCTATAATGATATGGGTTAATCCAAATATATCAATGAGACCACCTAACGCGAGTGACCCGATGGCGCCCATACCAAAAGCCAACCCGATGGTGAGACCCGACGCCATACCCACCTTTCCTGGTAAAAGCTCTTGGGCATAGACCACCGTCACCGAAAAGCTAGATAAGATAATAAAGCCGTTGATGAGATACACGAGGTACCCTAGTTGATGTGGCACAAATGGTAAAGCAAGGGCAAAGGGAACAGAACCGAGCATGGAAAAAAGAATGACTTTCTTTTTCCCAAATCGATCCGCTAACGGACCTCCAACGAAGGTGCCGACCGCTCCAGCTGCTAGAAATAAAAATATATAGATTTGTGCTTCACTAATGCTGATCCCGTACGTTTGGATAAGATAAAAAGGATAGTAATTGGTTACACCAGCATGATACCAAGAACGTGCGAAAATAAATAACAACAAGATAAACATCGCCATACGTACAGCCTTGTAACGTTCAGGTGGCCATTTTGCTGGTTGTTTATGCTCTGTCTTGTTCGCTTTTGCCATGCTCCTAGCCTGTAATTGACCCTTAGACCAAGCAGCAATGAAAAGTAAAACGACAAAAGCAACCGCGGCGAGGACGGTAAACCAAATGGCACCAAATTGACCAAGAGGAACAAAAATGAGGGCTGTCATGATCGGTGCTAAGGATTGTCCTCCATTTCCCCCAACTTGGAAGATAGACTGAGCCAATCCCCTTTTTTGCCCCGCTGCTAAATAGACGACTCGTGAACCCTCAGGGTGAAAAACGGCTGAACCTAGTCCTACAAATATGACAGCACCTAGTACTAAGGCAAAATTTGAAGCTAAGGCAAGCCCCAGCATGCCCAGGAACGTACACACCATTCCTAGCGGTAATATGTACGGTGAAGGTCGTTTATCCGTATAGTAACCGACGACAGGTTGCATCACAGACCCCGTCATGTTCAGGGCAAACCCAATCATACCCAATTGAAAGAATGTAAGCCCCATTGATTCTTGTAGTATTGGAAATATAGCAGGTATGACAGCCTGCACGGAATCGTTTAGCAAATGGACAAAGCTAATGGCAAACAGAACCTTGTAAACGGTACTGTTATCCACCTGTGGTCGCGTCTGTTCTGTGGTCACTTGTGTTTGCATGATACCCCTCCTGTCACCCACCCTATGCTTAGAGCAACTCATCATGATAGTACTCATAACTACTAAACAATTTCGACATTAGTCAGAGATTTCCTACACAGTATACAAAAAAGCTTGGGCGGCGGCCCAAGCTACGTTTTCCTTTGTCTTTTCTATCAAGCTTGTTATTTGGTCATCGCAACATCATGTCGACTTGACGAGGATTGGCCGGCATTGTTGAGAAGTACTTTCAATCCATCATTCATATCGGAAGCGAGAATATACTGTCGGTCGACAAAGACGCCCCATACAAGAGCCGGATCTGATACATAGGATCCCACTTCCACTGGATTAGATGGGTCCGTGATATCCACCATACGGACACCATCGGTATAATGGGAGAGATATAGCGTGTTACCTCTTACTTTAGGATCATGAACAGTAAATGTCCCTGGTTCACGTTCACCCGCTTCTATTTGAATCATGCTGTTCATCGTCCTAAAATCACCGATCAGTTTTGGATTACTTTTATCTTTGATGTCAAAGATGCGTGTATAACCCCATCCACGCTCAAATTGCTCATCGTGTGGATCTGGATTAAATACTTCTCTCGTTTCAATAAGTACTGTTCCACCCTTGGCCAGTGCGGCCGAATGTGCTGCACCCTGAACGTGACGTTCAAACTGAGTATGCCCTACAACCTCAGGCGATTCCGGCTCACTAATGTCCATGATCACAGTTCCTAAATCCCAAAACGAGATATAAGCATACTGACCCGTTTGATCTGTAATGACACTGTGCGCAAAGGCGTATCGCTGTGCCCCTTCTTCATCTGTATACGTGTAACCATCATAGTCTTCTGCAGTCAGGATCTCTCTCGGGTCCCAGTTGTAAACCATTTCTGGTTCACTTGGGTTTGTGACGTCTACAATGGCAAAATCGTGAAACTCAGCGTCTGTATAATAATCAGCGTAAATGTTAGCAGCCAAGACGAGGACACGATTCCCTTGCTGGGTAAGGTACAGCTCATGCGTACCGGTACGAACCTCTTCAGGGAGTTCCCAAAAACCTAGTTGTTCTGGTTCTTCGGGGTTACTCACGTCATACAGAAGCACCCCTCCCGATTTCGTTTGATCCTGACGGTATTTTTGTACACTTACCGCTGCCAGATCACCTTTAAAATGAGGCGTATTCACGCTCTTAACAATAACCTTTTCTTGCCATGTTCCGGGTAAATCGTTCGCAAACACGGACACTTCTTGTGGGTCCTCTGGATGAGACAAATCAAAGACACGGACACCCTCATTGGAGTGAGAGCCCACGTGCGTCCCTAAGTAGGCGTAGCCTTTATGAGCGAATACATCAGCTGTAGTGACGCTCACACCTTTGTGCTCTTCCGGGTATACAGAAGCTACTTCCTTTAAGTTGTTGACGTTCTTATCTCCTTCAATTAATGGGACCCCACCGAACTGTTCAGGTGCCGTTTCTACCGCTTCCCATTTACCGCTCTCGATCCCAAGCCCACACGCTTGAGCAACGGGTGCGCTGAGAAGCATCAACGCAGCAACCATGGCCATGCACACTTTTCTCATGTTCTTATGTGGCAATCCAACACCCCCATCAGAATATTTTAAATTTACAAATAAATTATATTAAAAAAACCCTCTTTAGACCTAAGAAAAGTGACGACTAATATTTAACTAATTATGTCATTTATTGTTATATAAGGATGTTGAAAGGTGAAAAAACACCCCCTACCGCTATAGGTAAGGGGAGAGCAAAATGTCGAAACATTTAAGTGTATCAATCTATTCTTTTAAAACACATATTGTAAGTTGATAAGTTGACTGATGGTCTTGTATTTTATCTATACTTATTGTTTTCGTCTCGTTTATAGTTATTGTTCAACTAACCTCACTGCGTCAGCGATAATATAGCCTGATCCATTCGTCCACCTTGAAACACCAACGACCCAATCATCGCCACCGTTAATATCGAATGTCCCTAAGTAGTTCCATTTACCCCCATTGTAACGCTGGTCTACGTGAACCACTTGATTTCCACTCGCTGTGCTAATGACATAAGGTGTATTGTTATTGTAGCCGCTATTGGCTGGCCACCACGCGTAAACAGCATAATTCCCTCTAGACGGGACATCGAACTTATACCAAGCAGCATCACTTGTCTCGAGTGGTGTTGTAAAACGATAATTATCGCCATACTTTTGTGAACTCCAGCTACTACCGTCCCAGTTGCTGCTGGCTAAAAAGCGTCCGGACGTACTATTATCTACGATCATATCAGAGCCGCCACCGCCAGTTGAACCTGTCACTAGGGACATATAATAATTCCAATCCCAATGTGGCCCAGGATCCGTATGAGTGGCACCCGGGACCTCATTATGTCCAATAATGCGTGAACGCGTCTTTGGAATATTATGTCGCTCGCAAATCCAACGGGTAAGGTCTGCAGATGATCTATACATCACATCCGTATACCAGCTAGGATCATCAACGTAGCCCTCATGTTCGAGGCCTATACTGTGTTTATTGTATTCCCAGTTTCCGGCATGCCATCCTATATCCTTATGATGAACCATCTGTGTCACTTCGCCATCACTAGAACGTAGTACATAATGCGCACTAACGTTAGAGCTAGAGTTCTGGAACCATGAAATTGCTCCTGCGTATGAACCTTGGGTGGTATGAACAATGACGTAATCAATTGTATTGCCGTCACTCTCACGGTTAGCTGACGTATAGTTGCTGCTATGTGCGGCTACCCAGCGTGCACCGGGATATTCAGCGGAACTCATCGCGCTCATATCGTCAAGTTCAGCGTAGTGGCCACGATGAGGCTCCACTGATGTCGCTTCTAAGTATATATCCTTATCATCAACGACAGCATATACACCATCATTAATGAACTGATACACGTCGTCCGCGTATATCTTTCTCGCCAACTCACTTTCCAAACCACTGTATTCGGCTACAGTCGTATACCAGTCAGCTAGCGTTGTCGGTGTTGCCTCATTCAGTTCCTGTGCAAAGTGCTGCAGAACTGCCGCCGCACCACGTATGTTATGCTTTCTGTTTGATTTAATCACATCCTCAGACTGTTTTAGTAAATCAGCCGCTAGGACGAGAGATTGATTATGAGGATTATCAGCGAGGTGCATCAACCCATAACCGTTTAGTTGACTAGCCCCCTCATGTTGATTCCATCTCGACTCTGCGTAGCCAATCGCGAGTAGAATGTCCATTGGCACGTCAAACTCTTTCGCAGCTTGCTCAAAAAACTGGTATAACTCGCCTGTTTGAAGTTGCTTATCGCCATTCGTGATCGGAACGTTCGCTTGTGACGGGACAACATCACTCGCTGGTGGTGTTTCTGACGCTGGCCCTCCGTTTGCCCCAACCGCTGGTGAAATGACAAGCAACAGAAGTAAGGTCCAAATCATCGCTCTTGTACCCTTACTACGCAAAAAATGATTCAAATGCAAAACCTCCTCAAAATTTTGAATAGGTCACCTCATCCACAAGGTGGCCCTACTCCTTTACCTATTCGGTAATACGCATGTTATGAACGATGCAAAACCTTAACTAAAATAGCATGAAAATTCAAGGTGATTTTGTAATATTGTGTCGTTTTTTAGCAAAAAGTCGTATTTACTGTGTAAGAGGAAACGAAGGTATCATTAGCGAATATGATGTATAAAACACTATGCACGATTGATGATCAAGTTCTGGTAAATGATACTATTAAAGGAAATAGACAAGGAGGTTTATAGATGAACGGGCGAAAACAAAGCGATGACAAACTTGGTCATGAAACGAAGGGCAAACCCCATTTTGAGAACAGTAAGATGGTGCAGGATCGGGCACAAACACTCATGGATGCTGCATTTGCACAAGCACAGGAAAAGGGAGATTTTGATGATCTGCCTCATAAAGGGAAAAAGCTAGACCTATCTAGCGGAGACGCACTGTCCAACGTGCTCAAAAATGCAAATTATGTCCCAGGATGGGTCGATTTACAGCAACGCATTCGTGATGAGATACGTGAAGTGGTTCATACCCTAGACCAACAAGATGAGAACCATATCAACCATATCGATAGTCGGATTGAAGAGATCAATGAATTAATTGCCAAGTATAATCGCGAAGTCCCCAACCCTCTTTTACAGAAATCAAAAATTTATCGAGATCGCATTCAACAACAGTTACAAAAATGGGAATAGTGAAAGCCGAGTGGCTAATATAACCGCTCGGCTTAGTGATGAAGGGCTGATCATTCATTTTTGTTCTTCACATACCTTCATTCATCATATTCTACGTTAGCTCTCGCCTCTTCTTCACCTTGTTGATCTTCCTCTTCCTCCTCCTCTTCTTCTATTTCAAGCTGAACTAACCTGTGACCCTCTAATTTGAATTGTTCAACTGCATCAGATAAACCCTGTGTGTATGCCTCAAACACACCTTTTCCTTGGTATACGACCGTAAAATGCTCTACCCAATCGTTAACAACGAGATACTCTAACTGACCCTCT
Organism: Caldalkalibacillus salinus; assembly: GCF_016745835.1. NCBI lineage: Bacteria > Bacillati > Bacillota > Bacilli > Caryophanales > Bacillaceae > Caldalkalibacillus > Caldalkalibacillus salinus. The sequence goes on from NZ_JAERVL010000018.1 coordinate 105,757, forward strand.
CTCCATTTGTAAACGGTTGTGATTGGTCCGTTCCCATGACGAGTCACCCATTCGTCACGATCATCATCGTCAACATCCGTGACGGTTAAGTGACCATCAAGTATCATATAATGCATGGTCTCTCCATCTGTACGTATCACCTTGGTTTGCATATAGTCCTCATGGTATAAACCACTCACAACGATGTAAGCCGTACCCATCACGATGTCACGCTTCAACTCTATCGAGTCAAGAAATCCAGCCCGACTCACTGAGAGATAGCGATACAACTCACCGTTCTCTCCTTTTGCCCCTAGGTATATCTGGTTAGGGTCCTCACTGTGGGCTTGATCAGACTCCGATTGTGTCTCCGTCTCTTCCGACGGTGATTGATACTGAAATAAGACAAACGAGTCGCCCTGGAGATCCTTCTCTCGAAGTATGTCCACAGGCTCCTCTACACGTGTGACCGTCTCTTCAAGCTCAAAAACGGGTTGATATTCAAAAAGCACAGCGCTTCGTTTTAGGCGGTCGCGCCAACTTACATCTTCATCTAGATCTTTACTTATACCCTCATTCTCGGATGAAGGACTTTGGTGAGTCCCGTCCTGCTCCTGATCTAACTCCTCTGCTTGGGATTGATGAGCATCTCCAGTGTTTAATACGTACTTTTCTGCAGATACAATGGGGGCTCCCACATGTTGAAATGAAGCAATGATGTTGTATTCCCCCGCTGGGACTGGACGCCCCTCTATTGCATTAGAATATAAGAGAAACGTTCGACTAATGGTGTCCCCACTTTCAAGATCATCTGACACCACGTCTTCTGTACATTCTGAAGCACCGTCTTTTCGCTCCGTTACTAACGCTGTGTCACTTTCAACATGTATGGCTTCTATATATAAGTCCGTTTCACAACCCTCTGTTGAGCTACCGATAAAATAAGGAACAGATTGTGCAGACTGATTCGTCACACTCGCTGTAACCTCAATCGGCCAATCATTTGTTGTACTCGTTACTTCAAAATCGAGGTTATTTATCGTCTCCGACCATTGAATCTTCTCATTAAAGGTCATGCCCTCAGTTGTGACTTGAGATGAATTTTCCGCACCTAAATTCAACAGTGAACAACCGCTTGTGACGATCACGACGAATACCAATACCGTTACAAAGGTCACAATTTTGTTCAATTGTTTGTTTAATTCTTTTCTGTTTTGCACTGTTTGTTGACCGTTGTTTTTCTTGCGTTGCAACTTCATCACACTCTCCCCATTCTACAAAGCTTCTTAAAAGTTGTTGATAAAGATTCGGATAAAGATTCGGAACAATGTCTCCATGATAATGTTTCATCCATCATGGTCTGCACTAAAATTCGACACCGTTCTTCATATTCCTTCATTTCTTCTAACGACACGCCGATACTCGATAGGTGTTAGCCCTTCTGTTTTTTTAAACAGCTTAGAAAAATAAGTTGGATCTAATATACCTACATCTTTTGAAATGGAAGACATCTTTTTGTTCGTGGTGGCTAGCAGATGTTTGGCGATGGATAAGCGATACTGTCTGAGATACTGTAATGGTGATAACCCTGTCATTTGTTGCATGCACCGCGTAATGTAATCTGGGTGAAAGAGTAAGGCTTGTCCCAGGTCTTCCATTTTAACAGGCTCTTGGTAATGATCATGCATATATTGAATGACACGCTGGGTGACCTGTTCAGCCGAACTTGGCACACTAAAGGCTTCCTGCTGTAAGTGAATAATCAAATCTTGAAAAAGGACCTGTTGACGGAGCTTCTGTTCTGGGGTTTGTCTTTTATTAAACGTGTTGAGTCGATGTAATAAGTCTTCCATTGTTTCCCTTTGTTTGAAATGCCCAAAACGGGGGATATGAAACTGATAGGTAGCGGGTTGGGTAAACGTCGCGTCCTGTTTGATCACATGACTCCAGTCGCTCACGGCATTTGTCGCTAACTCATAAGTGGTAGGAATCTCAAAGTGAAGCCAATAAAAATTCGTTTCTATTTCACATGGTCTATGTCCTCCATGTTCTAAGCCTGGTGCTAAGATGATATACTCTCCTTCACCTATTTCATAAGAAACCCCATCCTCGGAAAAATACAATTTGCCTTTGGAAACGTAGAGAAGATCAAAAACAGTAAAGGTGCGTTGAAAATGTTTTTTTCCTTTTTGGAACGTTGCATGCCCTCCGATGATATATGTTGGAAATGGCGGTGCAGAAAAAGTTAATATTCTCACCCAATGCCCCCTTTAAATGATGAGGTCGGAATTATCCAAAATAAATCGATTCTTTCCCTTTCTATTCTATCGAAAACCTTATATACTTTAAACTGTTTTCATGTTAATGTTAGTGCCGTCCATGAGCTATTGCTTCATTGTAGTGCTAACAAGGAGGGGACCATCCGTGAAAGAGGAAAATAAACAACCACAATCTCGTCACAAGTCAGTCGAAACAGGCAATCAAAAGGCGAAGCTCACATTATTTGCCCTCACTTGGCCTATATTTATAGAGATTTTACTCCATATGCTTATGGGTAACGCGGATACTTTAATGCTTAGTCAGTATTCCGATAACGCCGTCGCTGCCGTTGGGGTTTCCAATCAAATTATCATGATGATTATCGTTATGTTTGGATTTATTGCCACGGGGACTAGTATTATCGTGGCGCAATATTTAGGGGCGCAAAAAGAGAAAGAAGCTTCGGAAGTGGTTGTCGTATCACTCGGGGCCAATCTTGTGTTTAGTTTTGTACTCAGTATTTGTTTATTTCTATTCGCTGAACCTGTGTTATTACAAATGGGGGTCGAGCCTGAAGTCCTAGTAGATGCTGTTCTATATACCCAGATCACAGGCGGTTTTGCGTTTATTCTCGCCTTAATCATGACCACTGGGGCGGCGATTAAAAGCTATGGATTCACACGTGATGCCATGTACGTGACCATGGGGATGAACATCATAAATGTCGTAGGTAACTATATGTTTATTTTTGGTCCTTTTGGTCTGCCAGTACTAGGGGTTCAAGGGGTGGCTATAGCCACTGCTGTGAGCCGCTCATTAGGGTTAATTGCCATTATCTATCTCTTGGTTAAGAGAGTTGAAACCCCTTTACCATTTAGACAGATATTCTCGTTACCTAAGGGTTATCTATCGAAACTACTGAGAATTGGTATCCCTTCTGCTGGGGAGCATCTAGCATATAATACGTCTCAGGTCCTGATTACCTTCTTCGTTGTCATGTTAGGCACAGAGATGATTACCACGCGCGTATATACGATTAATATTATGATGTTTATCTTTGTTTTTGCCATCGCCATTGGTCAAGGCACACAGATCCTCATTGGACACAAGGTCGGTGAAGGTAAACTGAGTGACGCTTATCAAACGTGTAATCAGAATTTGCGTTATGCGCTGGTGATATCCATTACTATGGCCATCATTGCCACTACTTTGTCCGAACACTTATTTAGCATTTTTACAGACAATCCTAACATTATTGCCGTCGGGAGTACGCTGATCATGTTATGTATCATTCTAGAACCGGGTCGATGCTTTAACGTCGTCGTCATCAATTCTCTGCGTGCAGCGGGGGATGTTAAGTTCCCGGTATACATGGGGATCGCTTCCATGCTGGGCATCAGTGTCCCCCTCGCTTACTATCTTGGGATTTATCATGGTTTGGGACTTATGGGTGTGTGGATAGCGATGATTGTCGATGAGTGGCTGCGTGGTATATTAATGATGATGCGTTGGCGTTCTCGCGTATGGGAAAATATGAGCTTTGTCAGAGAGGAAAAAGAAAAACCTCCTGTTCAAGAGGAGGCTGTCAGTGGATAAAAGGATAACTCTATCACGCCAGTCACGCTTATCCTTTCACCGCACCTTCTGTCATACCTTTTGAGATGCGACGCTGGAAAATGGCGTAGGCGATAATAACAGGAATGATCGATATGGTTAAACCGGCAAACAAAGTCCCCCACGCATTGGTGTATTGCGCCTCTTTGTTCAAAAAGTCCATTGCCAAACCTAACGTGTACTTTTCAGAGGACTGGAGAAAGATGAGCGCCATAAAGTACTCGTTCCAAAAAAAGATCGCATTCATAATGGTGACCGTGATGATACCAGAGAGCGATAAAGGCATGACCACTCGAAAAAGTGTGCCATAAGGGGACAGCCCATCTATAGCGGCTGATTCCTCTAACTCTTTAGGTATCGAACTCATAAATCCCGTGAGGATAAAGATGCTGAAGGGCACTTGGCTTACTGCGTAAACCAGAGTTAATCCGAATAAACTGTCCAATAGATTAACCTCTAGGAGTAAAAAGAACAAAGGAATCCACCCAAGTACCATGGGGATCATCATGGCTGACAGATAGAGATAATATAAAACGGTATGGCCACGAAAACGGACCCTCTCTATGGCATAAGAAGTCGGGATGGCGAGAGCTAAGGTCAATAAAGCACCCATGACAGTCACAGTTAAACTATTAAAGAAACTGGTGCTAATATTATACTCTGACCATGCTTGGGCAAAGTTCTCAAAACGTAGGGTTTCGGGCCATCCCCAAGGTGAAGCATAGATTTCAGCGTTTGACTTCAAGGCCCCTAATATCATCCAAATGATAGGATAGAGTACTGCAATCGTCCACAATACCAACGGTACACGGATGATTATCTTTGTTAACAGTGCCTTAATAGACGTCTTTGTTCCCTGTTTGGGTGTGTTTGGTGTAGGTGTCCGCCCACCTTTCATCCGTTCTGTCGGCAAGGGGGTTGTGGTTGTGTTTGTGTTCATGTTTATATCGACTGACTTCTGATTCTGTTTCACGCGCTCTCCCCCCTAGTATTGTATTTTCTCTTTTCTTAAGAAGAATTGCATGATCATCACGGTAATTAAGGAGATGATCAGGATCATGACACCTATCGTGGCCGCATACCCGAAGTTATACTGTTTAAAAGCTTGTTGATAGAGATAAGAGCCCATCACATGCGTAGCATTATTCGGTCCCCCCTGGGTCATGACCTGCACGATGATAAAAGAACCATTCAACGTGGTAATGATAATATACAGAATAGAGTTTTTAATTTGAGGCCATATGAGTGGAACTGTCACTTTCCAAAACTGTTGCCATTCAGTGGCACCATCAATCTTGGCCACTTCATATAAACTCTTAGGTACGTTCAGAATCCCTCCCATGAGCATTAACATAAATAATCCTATCCCCGCCCAAACGGAAGGTAAAACCAGACTCGGCAGAGCCCATCTCTCACTCCCTAACCACGGTTGCGTATACTGGCCTAAACCAATTGCTTCAAGTCCAGCATTGACAAAACCTAGATTCGGATTATAAATAAAAGCCCACAGTATCCCAATAACCACGACAGACATAATGTTCGGAAAAAAGAAAACCACACGGTAGAACGGGGCTTCTTTTATCCGTAGTTGAGTCAGCGCCACAGCGAAAAAAGTAGCCAAAATCATAATGCCAATTACCTTTGTGACCACGAGAAAATAATCATGGATAATCGTTCTAGGAATGATAGGGTCATTCATTAATTGTATGTAATGGCTTAAACCCACAAATTCTTTATCCGAAGCTGAACCGGACCATTCAAAAAAAGAATAATAAAGACCGCTAAATAATGGATAAATGGTGAAGACTGCAAATAAGAGCAGTGTCGGAAGAATACAAAACATTAAGAATATGATACGTTGAGATTTAGGTTGAACCATGTGTTCACCTTCTTATTGTGTAGTTTAGGTTTGGTCAATAATTATGATAGGAATGTGACGAAAAATCGCCACATTCCTAAAATCTCATACATTAATCTCTATAATCGGCTGCAGCGGCCTCAGCTCTCTCACAAAATTCTTCTGCATCAATATTACCTGTCATCAGTGCTACAAGTGCGTTACTGATTGGTGTTTCTAAGTCTGCGCTCATCGGATGCGGCAGAGAGTTGATCTGAACTTGGTCTGGATCGTTAAACATCTCATTCGCTTCTTTCAGGTAGTCTGGTACTTGATCATTGCCCGTTAAGTCAACCCCCGTCAAGTTAATAATTGCCCCTGTATATTCAGAGAAGCGTTGTGCGAACTCGCGATTGAATGCAAATGCCACAAAGGCTTTAGCAGCTTCAGGATTTGAAGCTTCTTCGGCAATCGCCAACGGTCGTAAGTCTGGTACAATACGGTAGGGTTCACCCGGCTCCTGCATCGGTGAAGGGATGAAACCGAATGTAAAGTCATCCGGGATATCATTGGCCATCTCATTTGGTAGCCAGAAACCAACCGGGATAAAAGCATTCTGCCCTAACAAGAAGTTCATTTGAGACTGAGTGTGATTAAACGCCGCGTACCCCTCATCTATCATCCCTTCTTCCTGCATTCTTTGGACTTTTTTCATCACCTCTAATACAGGTTCACTCGTCCACGCCCCTTCTTGTCCTGTCACAAGGTCAGCGAGTAGCTCATCTCCTCCCACAGAAGCAAACGCGGGATATAGTACCCCTCTTAAAAAGTAATATGGATGTTGACCTGTCGTGGTGAACGGTTCAATACTTTCACGATCTCTAATCTCTGTCATGGTGTTCATCCAGCTCTCGAAGTCCGTTGGCACTTCATACCCTTCTTGTTCAAACAAGGCTGCGTTATACCACATTCCCCAAGTGTCAAAGACTAGCGGTAGTGTGTAAAGTTGACCTTCATGACGGTTAGGCTCAACGATAAAACTATCTAGCAAAGGAGAACCATCTTCTAGTGTAATCTCACTGGCCCAATCCGTTAGATCCATTAATTGGCCATCTTCTATCATTTGTGTTTCACTAGACCCCGCTCCGTCTATGTAGACAACATCTGGTGGGTCGTTTGAGATCCATCTCGTTCTCATTTCCTCGTTGATGTTTGGTCCAGCATGTTCGATTACAGTCACGTCAGGGTATTGCTCGGTAAAATCAGCGATGACCTCTTTCCACCATGCGTCTCCATAACCCCCGACAAAGTATTGAATCTCTAGTTCTCCAGATATCTCACCATCTGCTGATTGGCCGCCCTGGCTTCCTTGCTCTTCAGGTGAATCGGCCGACTCAGAACTACACCCCACAACCAGTAATACTATAGCCACAAACAGAAAAAGTGGCATCCACCGCATTTTTTGACTTTTTGTAACATTCATGTTTGGCCCCCCTCAATAACGTCTTAGTTATATCGTCAGTTTATTCTCTTTACAGCATTTTAAGAATACGATCACTCTCCGAAATCTAACCCCTCCCCGTACTCATATAACACGCCACCTTCAAGGTTCGGTATGGTCACAGGTAACTGACCTGTTGGAGACTTTTCACCAAATAAGATATCTGCCGTGGCCTTAAAGCTCGCTTCCCTGAAACCATATTGGGCCAAATAGGCGTTCACGTGAGGATATCCCATAATGTCATAAGGATTACGAATGGCGATCCCGACCATCGGTTTATTCATGGCCTGTAACTGTTGAAACAGTTGCATATGGGGATGATCTGGTGAGCGCCCGGCTACGTTATATGTATAGGACCCTACAATCATGTAATCCGCTTCTTGTACTAGTTGTTCTTGTTCACTTGTCAGCGTGCGTTGTGACGATTGGAGTTGAATCAGTGATACGTTGTCATGATGTTCCTCCACGGCTTCAGTCAGCGATGACACAAAAGACTGACCAATGACAACTATATTCTCGTCGGTTTGAGGCTTTAATGGCAGTACCCCTTCATTTTTTAACAGGGTCACCGACTGATCAGCAATGTTTTGCTCTATGGCTTGGTGGGCCTCAGACCCGATCACTTTTTCTGCTTGTTCAATTTGCTCTTCGGTAGATTCAAATGTTTCTGACTTCAGTATCCCACGACTTAATTTAAGCGCCAGTATTCTTTCAACCGATTGATTGATTCTTTCTTCTGAAATTTCCTCTTCATGAACAGCATCCAGTATGCCGTTAAAGACTTCCTCTAATCCGACCGGCATCAAAATAATATCGGCACCCGCTTTAACCGCGCGAATGGTAGCGTCAACTGAACCGAAATGATCCGTGATGGCATTCATGTTCATCGCGTCTGTCATGACAACACCTTGGTACCCCATCTCTTCACGCATGAGCTCTGTGAGGACAGGATAAGATAACGTGGCGGGAATGGCGATCTCTTCCCCATCTTTTCTAGATATGGCTTTTTGATCATCTATCATTGGAAAAGTGACATGCGCTGTCATGATGGCATCGACACCTGCATCCATCGCCCTTTGGAAAGGATAAAGCTCTACATCACGTAATCGTTCTTTATCATGAGGGACTTCTGGTAAACCTAGATGCGAATCTACCGCTGTGTCACCATGTCCCGGGAAATGTTTGAGCGTTGCTGCCACGCCATTTTGCTGTAGTCCATGGACATAGCTAACCCCCATGTCTCCTACGAGAGTAGGGTCTTCTCCAAAGGAACGTACACCAATAACAGGATTATCTGGGTTATTATTCACATCAACAACTGGGGCTAAATTCATGTTAATACCAAGGACCTCCAGCTCATTGCCGATGACGTCTCCTGCTTGAAACGCTAAATCTTCAGATCGAGTGGCTCCGAGTGCCATATTTCCTGGTAGGTCGGTCCCGTTTTGAAGACGTGTCACAATGCCCCCTTCTTGATCGATGGCGAGTAATAAGCCTAATTTTTCTGCAGCCGCTTGATATCCGTTAACGAGTTCAATGATTTGAGGCGTGGACACCACATTCTCTCTGAATAAAATCACGCCTCCCACGTGGTACTCGCGTATCATCTCTTCTATTTCAGGCAGGACTTCGACAACAGCCTGACCATCCCAGTAGCGAAAATCGGGCATTAGCATTTGGCCCACTTTTTCCTCTAGGGTCATTTGTGCTCGTATCTTCGCTACGATATCATATCGATCACCCGTCTCCTTCAAGATTTGTACTGCTTCATTTGGTTTTCCCTTGTGCTTATCAGCATTCGGGGCGTTCACTTTATAATCTATAGCAATACGATCCTCGTGCATACCATTGGTGACCGTGATAAATGTTCTCCCGTTCTGCTCCGTCAATGTGACCCGTCCGTTCTGGTCAACTGTGGCCACATTCTGATTTGTTGATGTCCACGTCAGGTTGGTCTCCGTCAGACGGACATCACCATCGGTATATATCGCTAAGGCATCAAGTTCTAACTGAGGCCTGCCTGACTCAGCTGTCTTGACGTCGGATACTGTTACTTCAGGTACATTCTGATAGATGATGACATCACTAGGCGCTACATCATCATTGGCTTGCGACGGTTGCTGACCGACGATGATCTGAGAACATAGTAACCCTAGTACAAGTAACAGGTGTAGTGTCACTCTCATGTATAAGGATCCCCTCTCTGGTATCTATTTCACTCATTATGTTATACCACGGGTGTTTTCAGCGATCTAACATGTCTATCCTCAACCATTATGGATTGGCCCGTCGTTGTTTTGGATGCTCATCGATAGCTTCTGCAACTTTATTTGCCAAGCCTTGCCTCCAAGGATTGATGGAACCGGTGTCACGTGTTGGGTGTACACGATTGGTAAGCAAGATAACAATCGTTTCCCGCTCGGGATCTAGGACAAAGGACGTCCCTGCAAAACCGGTGTGTCCTGTCGTAGAAGGGGAAGCTAGTTCACCCATAAACCAGCTTCTATTAAGTTGCCACCCTAACCCCTGAGCTAAATTGGCTTCATTTGTAATCTGATTGGTGAGCATGTCTACAACCGTACTCTTTTCTAAAATTCTATTTCCTTGGTATACGCCACCGTTCAATATCGCTTGGGATAGAATGGCGAGATCGTGGGCTGTGCTAAATAATCCTGCGTGACCAGCGACACCACCAAATGAATAAGCATTCTCATCGTGTACAGACCCTTGAACCATACCTCGATCAATGTACGGTTGGTATTCCGTTGCAGCGATACGATGTTGCCATTCAGCCGGAGGATTAAACATCGTATCTTCCATGCCCAACGGCTCAGTAATATGTTTGGCGATATACTGATCCAGTGTGGAACCAGAGACACGTTCTACTAATTGCCCTAATAATATTAAACCTAAATCACTGTATGCGTACGTGGTCCCCGGCTCATTGGCAAGTGGTGTGTCATAAATGACCTGGAGACGTTCCTCATCATCTGAATAAGTATACAGCGGCAGCCACGCTGGTAGTCCAGATGTATGGGTCAACATCTGCCGCACCGTGATATCTCTTTTAGCTTCATCATTCAATTCAGGTAGGTATTCGGACGCTGAGGTAACTAGATCAACTTCTCCTTTTTCTACCAACTGCATGACAGCGATCGTCGTAAACATCTTTGTCATGGAAGCAATGTCATAAATCGTATCTTTCTGAGTCTCAATTTGTTGATCGTCAGGTTGCAACTCGTGTCCATTTTGGTATTTTACGGCATGTCCATACGACTCATGCTTTACAATACGACCCTCTTTGATGACCATGGCCACTGCACCTGGAAACTTCCCCTCTGTCATGCCGGACTTAATAACTTCATCGATTTCAGCGACAGGTTCTGGTCGCATTTGGACCTGCATCGGTAAACCCTCTCTCAACTCGTATTGGCTATGTTCTCCTCTCATCCATGCTTTTGCCCATGGCGGTGGCGCATGCTCTGCTAGTGTACTCGGGACTTCATCAGTAAAAGGCTGTGCCTGGAGGTAACCATTGGACTGGTCGTCAGCGATCGTGATAGACTGCGGTGTTGCCATACAGAGAACCAACAAGGCACAAACGACCCAAGTCACTTTCTGACGGAGCCTCATATTATTTCCTCCCCTTTTCAATAGTACTTATTAATCTTAGTTTTGACTTGGCGGTTGTGCACCTCTACCGGGATGATCTTCACTACCCGGTGATCTCCCTCTATTATGTTCGGGATAGAGCAAATACTGCTCTCTCATTTCTTTAAAACTTTGGAGGTCTGATGCCCACTCACTTGTGATGGTTTCGACCGATTCTCCCTCCATGATACCTAATCGGGTCTGATCGTTACCGATGAGAAGGTCAAAGAAATAATCTCCCCAAGGGTTAATAAAGGCAAAATCTTCAGGGTACATATCATGTAAGGTTTTGACAATGTGGAGCCCAGTTTCTACAGGAAGGAAAACGTCACGATCATCAACATGTATTTGGACTCCGTTAGATAACTTACCAGCATGCTTAGAGAAAGCAGGGGTAAACGATGCCGCTCTAAATGTTACGCCTGGTAAACCAAGGTCATTTAACGTTTCAGCTAGTTCAGTCGAGTTGATATAAGGCGCTCCGATGAGTTCAAAGGGTTTGGTTGTCCCTCTTCCTTCAGAGACGTTCGTTCCCTCAATTAAAGCGGCCCCAGGATATACGAGCGCTGTATCTAATGCTGGCATGTTTGGAGATTGCAACACCCAATGCAGCGGTGTATCGTCGTAATACATCCATCTTTGCCAGCCTTCCATTTCTACAACAGTTAAATCTGACCCTATACCGAATTCTTCATTAAATAAAAGGGCTAATTCCCCTACCGTCATCCCATGTCTCAAAGGAATGGGGTACATGCCCACAAAGGATGAAAAATCCGGATGTAATACAGGTCCCTCTACTTTCTGCCCTCCAAGAGGGTTCGGTCTGTCTAAAACGACGACGGGGATGTTGTACTCTTCAGCAGCTTCCATCACGTAGGCCATCGTATAAATGTAAGTATAGAATCGCGTGCCAACATCTTGAATGTCAAAAAGTAAAACATCCACGTTTTCGAGCATATCCTCAGTCGGTTTTCTCGTTTCACCGTATAAGCTATAGACGGGTACCCCTGTATATTCATCGATATAATACTCAACGTATTCACCCGCTTGCTTGTCTCCACGTACGCCATGCTCTGGGGCATACATGGCTGTTAAGTCTACATCAGGGTGGTGGTAGAGAAGGTCAACAATGCTTTCTAACTCTTGCGTTACACCTGTTGGATTCGTGATTAGTCCTACTTTTTTACCACTCACGAGATCAGTTTCTTCTGTAAGCAAACGCTCAACACCCAGAGATAACGATGCTTCATCCTTGTTGCCACTTTGTGTTTGCACTGACAATGAAGCATCAGCGCTCACCGAAGTTACCATAGCCATGATTAACACAACAGACATAAAGATTGCCGCATACTTTCCCAACATTAAACCTCCTCTGAATTTTCAATTTATTTTAGTCAATCATAGTTGTTTGATTCAAATCTCATCAATAGTTAAGGGGGTCTATATGAACCAATGATAAACCATTAAAATATATTGTCAATAGAGTATATTTATTTTTGAAATAAGATTTTACATACGCGACAAACCTTATTTTAAATTAACCTCATTCTACTAATTCCAATTCAACGGGGATGGTCTCTTCGATACTTTCGTTCTGTAGATGTGCAACAGCAGATTCAACGCCGATCTGACCTATCAGTGTGGGTTGTTGGGCAACCGTTGCAGCCATCCTGCCCTCTTCTACGGCTTGAACAGCGTCATCTGTGGCATCAAAGCCCACAACGATAATATCACGGTTCGCCGCCTCTATGGCTTGTAATGCACCCAAGGCCATTTCATCATTATGCGCAAATACGGCATCGATGTTATCCTGTGCTTGTAAGATATTCTCCATGACACTCAACCCCTGCGCGCGGTCAAAGTCTGCAGGCTGACTGGCTACAACGCTTAAGTTTGATTGGCTCATCGCTTGATTAAAACCTTCACCACGGTCCCGTGCGGCAGAAGTGCCCGCAATCCCTTCCAGTTCAACAATATGGCCTTCATCTCCGACAAGTTCAATGATCTTCTCGCCAGCCAGAACACCGCCTGCGACATTATCTGATGCAACATGGGCTAACACCTCACCACCGTCTGCAGCTCGGTCCACTGTAATGACAGGGATGCCTGCGTCATTTGCAGTATTAATGGCCGTTACAATCGCATCACCGTCCGTCGGGTTGATCAGCAGGATATCCACGTTTTGTTGTACTAAATCCTCAACGTCTGCCACTTGCTTAGCTGGATCATCTTGGGCATCAACTGTGATGATCTCCACCCCTTGATTGTCAGCTTCTTGCTCCGCTCCCTCTTTTAAACTCACGAAGAAAGGGTTGTTTAGCGTTGATATAGAGAGCCCAATAACCAGCGTTTCATCATCTCTATCACTCCGATTGACATCCTCCCCATTTACAGGTGATTCAGTCGTACACCCCGTCATCAAAACCACCATGCATACAGCAGATAACAAATAAGTAAGGGTTTTTTTGTTCATATGAATTGTCAACATCTCATCGCCTCCTTAAACGTAATGGATAAACATCTATAACTGGCGCTGGATAAAGCCCGAAATCTTTAGCCTTATCAATGGCCAAACGATCATAAAGCAACGTTAATACTTAGGTCATCTTTAAGAGCTTATTGTAAGTTACGCCTTCTTACGGTCGAGTAATACGGCCAGCAGTATGACACTCCCTTTGACGACCTGCTGATAGAAGGAAGATACGTTGAGTAAATTCAAGCCATTATTCAAGACACCTATCATAAGCGCGCCAACGAGCGTCCCTATAATCCACCCTCGCCCACCGCTTAGGCTAGTTCCCCCTAAGACGACGGCAGCTATCGCATCTAATTCATAGGTGAATCCGGCATTGGGTTGAGCTGAATCTAGGCGAGAGGCCATAATAATACCTGCTAGAGCAGCCAGTAAACCACTAAGGCCATAAACATAGATCTTAACCCGATCGACTCGTATACCTGAGAGTCGAGAAGCTTCTTCACTACCTCCAATGGCATAGACGTGTCTTCCAAATGTCGTCTTCTTTAAAATAAAATATAGGACAATAAAGCTGACCAACATCCAAATAGCAGGCAAAGGCACCACCAAGAAATATCCCGCCCCGAGCATATGGAAAACGTCGTTGTCTAACCCTGATATAGGCCGTCCGTCCGTATACACTAATGTCAGACCACGAAAAATGGTCATCGTTGCTAATGTGGCAATGAAAGGGGCTACTTTTCCTTTTGCGATGATCCATCCATTAAACGCTCCCATCATTGTCCCAGCGAGCAGACCGACACCTACAGCTAAGATTGGATCAGCACCTGAAACGAGCATACCAGCCGTAAGGGCACCTGATAGCGCTAATATAGCCCCAACGGACAAGTCTATACCGCCTGTCAAAATGACAAATGTCATCCCTAGTGCGATTAGGGCGTTAATAGACACTTGGCGTAAAATATTAAGTACATTACTCAATGTAAGAAAGTTCGGAGTGAGAATGGATAGGACGATAACGATGAGCATCAGTCCTACCATTGGGCCTAGCCGCTGGATGTGTTCACCGATAAAGGTCCGTGTCAGATCAGTAAGCTTCTTATGTTTTTGATCAGATATTTGTGGAAGACTCAAGGTTTTTACCTCCCGTTGCAGCGTGCATAATCCGTTCTTGATCTGCCTCTCTTATGGGTAGATCAGCTGTCACCCTACCTTCATGCATCACTAACACCCGATCACTCATACCTAATATCTCAGGTAGTTCCGAAGAAACCATGATGACCGCTACGTTTTGCTCTGTTAATGCGTTCATGATTTGATAGATTTCCTTTTTGGCTCCGACATCAACACCTCGAGTAGGCTCATCTAAGATCAGTACCTTTGGTTGGACACCGAGCCATCTACCTATGACCACTTTCTGTTGATTCCCACCACTCAGTTTTCGTACCAGCTGATCGAGGTGTGATGTTTTGATATTAAGCTGCTTTATCTTGTGTTCTACAAATGACTCTTCTTTATTGGAGGAAATCCATCGTGGAACATGTGTCACTTGATCAAGGTGATTCATCGACAAGTTCTCTTTGACAGACATATCTAAAAACAGACCTTCATGCTTACGATCTTCAGTCACGAATGCGATTCCATGGGTAATGGCATCCAACGGTGAACGAATATGCATCAGTTGCTGATTCAGCTTAATGGTGCCACGCTCTATAGGTTCCGCCCCAAAAATAGCGCGTACTAACGATGTCCGCCCTGCCCCCATTAGCCCAGCAATGCCAAGTATTTCGCCTTCCCGTATAGAGAATGACACGTGGTGCAAATGATGATCCCGAGTTAAATCCTCAACCTCTAAACATACATCCCCCAAGTTGGTCTTTCTAACAGGGAATTGTTCTCCAATGTCTCGCCCGACCATCATCCTAACAACATGATTAAAATCAATCTTCTGTGTTGCTTCAGTCCCTATATAAGCGCCGTCTCGAAGAACCGTGATGCGGTCACATATAGCAAAAATGTCCTCAAGTCGATGGGAAATGTACACGATTCCCACACCTGCTCTTTTAAGTTGCCGGATGATGTGAAATAAAGTTTCGGTTTCTTTACCAGTCAGAGAAGCAGTGGGCTCGTCCATAATAAGAACATCTGCATTCATGGAAAGCGCTTTGGCAATCTCTAGCATTTGCTGTTGGCCGACGGAAAGGGCTCCCGCTGTCATGGTGGGGTCTATTTTCAACTCCAGACGTTCAAGATATTTTGTAGCTTCATTGACCATTTCACGCCAACGTAATACCCCACTCTTACCATAGGTTAACTCTCGTCCTAGAAACAAATTTTCGACGACGGTGAGTTCGGCTATGATATTTAATTCCTGATGAATAACGGCAATCCCTTGAGATATCGCATCGAGAGGACCTGAAAAATGGACTGTTTCCCCTTTCACATTGATTTGACCTTTGTCTTTACGATATATGCCGCTTAATATTTTCATTAGAGTGGATTTACCGGCTCCGTTCTCCCCCATTAAGGCATGGCATTCTCCACTTACTAGATTAAACTGAACCCCTTTTAAAACTTCAACACCTGAAAAAGTTTTATGGATGCCCTCCATATTGACCAGTGTCTCCACCTTTCCCACCTCCTAGGTTCTACAATAAAAGCACGTCCGGTGACCTGTAAGCGACATGTAGAGAGCCTTGATCGACCCGCTTATGGTCGACATCCGTTTTCACTGATATGCTTATCGATCTGATCACGGTAAGGCATACCAGGTTGTGCTCCGTATTGACTAACCGCTTCGGCTGCAACGGCTGAGGCGAAAGAAATCGCTTTATCTAATGGCTTGTCTTCAGCGAGTGCGACGGCGAATCCTGCATTGAAAGCATCGCCAGCCCCCGTCGTATCAACGACGTCCGCTTTATAGCTAGGGCAGTCCCTTAAAATCATTTGACCATCATCTAAATAAGCAAAAGCCACACCTTTAGCCCCTTTTGTGACGATACAGTATTTAACGCCGTGACGAAGGAGCCTTTCTATCCTATGCTTTTCCTGATAAGCAGCCTGTGTTGTGGTGTCTATTTCCGGCTGATCAGATTGTGAGTCATCTGTATGTGTGTTTTCGTTCATCTCTTTCTCTCCATGGGATTGTAGATACTGATCTGAGCTTAGCGTTTGGAGTTCAGTTTCATTCGGTGTAAGATAGGTCACTTTTTTCAGTAAATGGGGGGAAATGTTTTGAGCTGGTGCGGGATTAAGAATGATGGGAATAAAATACTCATGGGCTAACTTTATTGTGGCTTCAACCGTTTCGAGAGGAATCTCTAACTGAAGGAGAATGATATCCGCTTGCAATAGCGTTTGTCGATGCTGGGCTAGCCACTCTGGCGTACAAGACTTATTAGCCCCGGGTACAACCAGGATGGTATTATCCTGCTCTGCGAGCGTGATTTGAGCAATACCTGTCGTTTGCTCTTTTACTTTGCGTACGCCATGCATATGAATACCTTCTTCTTCTAGAGCGGTGTATAGTGTTTCTCCAAAGGCATCTTCACCCACTGCTCCAATCATTGAAACGGAAGCGCCAAGTCTAGCAGCAGCAACCGCTTGATTAGCCCCTTTCCCTCCTTTTATTTGGGAAAAAGTTTGCCCAAGTAGCGTCTCACCTTTACGGGGAAAATGGTTGGACTCGACGACTAAATCCATGTTAATACTTCCTACAACAACGATGTGTGACATCTCATTCTCCCTCCACTCATTTTAGCTTTCTATCACAACGTTAGACTTGTCCTATTCTTGAATGTTTAATGCCTTCATCTGAGTCACATGTTTTTTTCTAGCGGTGGATGCTCTGACTATGAGTTCAATGTCTAATTCGTAACATCGATTTAAATCATGATCGAGGTGTTGGTCAGTATGTTCATGATTTCCTCGTTGTTCTATGTGTTGAATAAGTAACCGAGTAGCCAATGAGCCCATTTCATAGAGGGGTTGAGCGATTGTACTGAGCTCGGGAACAAGAGTGGTTGTCAATGATATATTATCAAATCCGATGATGGCTATATCTTCAGGTACCTTTTTACCGTAACGGTGAATCGCTTTTAAGGCACCAACGGCCATCAAGTCATTACCAGCAAATATACCATCTATCTCAGGGTGAGCGGCTAAAAGTTCCGTCGTCGCTTCCTCTGAATGTTTGATATCAAACTCGGCATGAACAATGTAATCCGGGGAATACCAAGGCTGATCACTGACGGTCTCTAAGTAGCCGAGCTTACGATCTTCAGCTGACTTTATCCTTTGTGGCCCAGCTATATGCGCTATTCTCGTACAGCCTACATCTTCGAGATGTTGAACAGCCAACCTTCCCCCCTCTCGGTTTTTTGCCACGACAGTCGGTATACGTTCATTCACCTTGCGATCAAGGACGACAACGGGCATCTGAAGATAAACATCAGGATTTTGATCAGCATTTGATGCAAGGATCACACCGTCTATATACTTCTGCTTCAGGACTTCAAAATACCGTCGCTCCTTCTCTACATGCTCGTCTGAGTTGCAGAGAATAACGGTGTAGCCATCATGTTGTGCGACGTCTTCTACGGCACGAGCAAGCTCAGGAAAAAACGGATTCGTAATGTCAGGCACAACCAAACCTATCGTTTTCGTCCTCTTATTATTGAGACTTCTAGCAATTGTACTTGGTGTGTAGTGAAGCTCTCTCATCGCCTCTAACACGCGTGTCTTGGTTTTGTTGTTGACATAACCACTGTCGTTTAAGACACGGGAGACGGTGGCCACAGACACTTTTGCCAAGTTGGCTACATCCCGAATGGTCGCCATAACGAACCTCCTTTTTTACAAATTAGAACCGCTTTCACTTTTAAACAAAAACTGAAAGGGACTCAGGCACAAAAGTGTAACCGGTTACAAAACTTGTCACTATTCTATTATGGTCGTTTTACCCTGTCAAGGTTCCTCTTGGGAGGTGTGGGGTTAGATAGCTTTTTCATTTGGTTACTTTATATGAGCTCTTTACCTTCGTTATTTGCTCGATTCAAAGCCTGTAGCATATACCCGATGCCCTTGCAATGTTGCAACGGATATTTTAGTTGTACATCTCCATTATAGACTTGTTCAACGACGGTCCGATATTTCTTTCCCCCTAGCACGTGAACTTCCGTAAAGTCGGCTAGATTCTTACTCTGAACCTGATCTGTAAGTCTATCAATCCCGATCACTTCGTCAGATTTGGAAAGGAAAGAGACATCATAGTCTTCATGTATCATATCTGTGGGGTACAAAAAACCATGCTTCGCTGATAGAATGACCCAATGATCAAAAAACTGGCTGGCATAGCGTTGACACGCCTTACCAAAAGCCCCAATATAAGCATCTTTTGCCATGGTAGGTCCTGTCTCCGGTTCGATATCCCAAATTTTCTTCGAGCCACATGGTACGATACACAATCTTTTCATTGGCAT
This sequence comes from Caldalkalibacillus salinus, assembly GCF_016745835.1. NCBI lineage: Bacteria > Bacillati > Bacillota > Bacilli > Caryophanales > Bacillaceae > Caldalkalibacillus > Caldalkalibacillus salinus. The sequence continues at coordinate 124,554 of NZ_JAERVL010000018.1, forward strand.
CCTCCCTTTACTCTTGTTACTCATAGATTAATAGAACTGTCATTTAATGTAAATACTTAGAGGTAAAAATAGGACTTTTTATCCAATCATGTTCGTTTACGAAAGGATTACTATTTTTTCACCTTGCCTTTACGCTTTTTTATATATAATAGATTTAAGATTCATAATTTTTTGTACAGGACAACACGACAGAATCTACCTCACGCTTCAAAATCAAAAGGAGGTTTTAGTTGTGCTATTCAAACGTTTATGTATGTTGTTTTTGACTTTGGCCTTGCTAGTCCCGGTGAATGTTGCTGACGCCACTGGGCCTATCCACAGCTCAGACACACCTGTCGCCACAAATGAGTCGGCTCAGTCAACAGATGTAACACCTTTGTCCCTGCAAACGGTCATTCATGAAGAAAAACAAGAAACGCCTGTGGCACAGGGCATCACATTAACGTCGTTTTCTATTTTCGACACCGAGGGTTGGATTGAAGCTGATATGCTAACCGTGGATCTTAGCGAAGATACAGTCCAGACTGGGCTTCTCACAGCCGGAAGTGCAACGGATACTGGACCGATCAGTCAACAGGTCGAGGATGCTGGTGCAGTTGCAGGTGTCAATGGAGACTTTTTTGATATCGGGCATACGAATGCGACGATGGGGACGGAAGTCTCTCAGGGAGAACTGCTCAAAAGTGGTTACGAAGGACGGATGAGTGCAGCCGTCACGCAGGACCGCGTAGGCTTAATCACAGAGACACTGTTAGATGGGTTTGTCGAAAGCTCATATGGTCAACAGCCTTTGGATGGGATTAATCAGCCATCCGTTGGACAAAACCAACTTGTCATGTACAACACTTATTGGGGTGAAAAGAGTCGCGACCATAACGTACAAGGCACCCATTATCGTGAAATCTTAGTCGTCGATCATGAAGTCCAAAGTATCTATGAAGGAGAAACGCATCAAGGGCCCATCCGTACAGAGGGGTTCATCCTAAGCGGTAAAGGTGAAGCAGCCCAGTACTTGAGTCAGCTTGAGGTTGGAGACGAGGTGACTGTCTCGTACGCTATGACGCCTGACTTTGAACAATTGCAATTTGCAGTTGGTGGCAGTGTCCCGCTCGTCACCGAGGGGAAAATAGCGACAGCTGATCATGGGGCTAGACATCCGAGGACGGCTATAGGCTTCAGTCAAGATGGCTCCCACATGTACTTGGCAACAATAGATGGCCGACAACGAAACAGTCGTGGGATGACTTTATTAGAGTTAGCCCATTTTATGCACGAAAATGGAGCTTATCATGCCCTAAACCTCGATGGTGGTGGTTCCTCTACCCTCGTTGCTCGTGCCTTAGGTAGAGATGACATTGACGTCTATAACAGCCCTTCCGACGGTGGAGAGCGCCCAGTTCCTAACGGTATAGGTATTTGGAATGAAGGCCAATCGGGTGAATTGGCGGGCTTTCACATCGATGCTTACACTCAGCGTGTCTTTCAAGGACTCAGCCGAGATTTTGAAGCTTATGCCTACGACAGCATGTATGCCCCCATGGAGATTAATGACGATGATATCAAATGGCACGGCGGTCAGGCAGGACACTTTGAGGGCAATACATTCGTAGCAAAGCAACCTGGTCAACACGACATCTCTGCGAGGTACAAGAATAAGCGCTCGCATCTCAACATACACGTGCTAGGAGAGCCTGTATCACTTCATATCGAGCCACAGCAGATTGGACTTGAAAAAGGACAGTCCTCATCTTTCTTAGTTACAGCCAAAGATGAAGAAGGATACAAAACGTATATTGAGCCAAGGGATATGGTATTGTCTTATGATGAGTCTATCGTTAATATAGAAGCAAACGAAGACGGTTCATTGACAGCTGAGGCCCTAGTCGATAGCGGTGCCACACTCGTAAAGGCGCAAGTCGGTGACCTTGAAGCGTATCTAGGTCTCACTGTTGGATTAGAGAAGAAAGTGATTGAAACGTTTGAAGACACTAGTCAACCTTGGACCTTTTTTAAATATCCGGCTCAGGTTGATGGCAGTTTAGCGTATGTGAACACAAAAGAACACGGCCAATCCGTACGCCTCAATTATGATTTTACAACTACTACCCGGACGAGAGCGGCTTACATGTTTCCACCGAACACAAGCCTCCCTCTTGATGGAGATGTGAAAACAGTGGGAGTCGACGTTTACGGCTCAGAAGGAAATGGCCACTGGTTAAGAGCGAGGATTAGGGATAATAGCCAAGTTTATCACGTACTAGACTTACATTATACTGTAGACTGGGACGGTTGGCGTTACGTCGAAGCTAATATTCCACCTGGGGTTGAATACCCTATTACCCTAGATCGTATCTATCTTGTTGAAACAGATCCAAACAAACAGGATACGGGCTATATTATGATCGATAATGTCCAAACAAAAGTATCTCAAACACTTAACATACCAGATCAGCAATATGAGCAAACAGATCCGCTCATTCTTCAAAATGAGTCTGTTTCCGATGAGCATTGGACATTTGCGGTACTCACAGACCTTCATCTTGTTAGTGGAAACCCTCATAGTAAAGAAACACGCCATGCGATTAAGACCCTGCAAGCGTTAAACGAACAGGATCATGACTTCGTGATCTTCAACGGTGACGTCATTGATTATGATACGGAAGAGGAATACGAATATGCCAAACAATTAATCGACAGCCACCTTGATCTCCCGTATTATGTCACCCCAGGCAATCATGAAGTATACGGGACCAACAACTTGGACAATTTTGAGCAATACTTTGGACCCGACCACGACTATTTCGATCACCATGGTACCCGTTTTCTACTCCTGAACACATCGATGGGCTCGCTCTCAAGTAGCAATGTTCAGCAATGGTTTACGATAAAAGAAGCACTTGAAGAGGCAAAAGATGATGAAACGATTAAGAACATCGTTGTACTAGGCCACCATCCTTTGCGTGATCCCTTACCTGACGGGGCACGCGGCTTATCAGACGGGAAAGAAGCCACTTTGTTAGAGCAGTGGTTAACGGCGTTTAGAGAAGAAACGGGTAAAGGCGTGCTCATGGCTTCCGGACATGCGCATCTCGTTGATTTGGAACGCAGGGACGGTATCCCTTATATGGTCACGGGGCCGAATGGAAAAGGCGCTTATGGTTCACCGGACCATGGTGGTTTTTATAATTATACCGTGTTCAGTGTAGACCCTGAATGGAAAGTGGACAAAAGGTTACACAGTCCGGCTTATCAAGGATTGAATAAAAAACCTTGGATAAGAGCAGAGGTAAGACCTATTCTAGAAGACATCACCCTCTCTCAGTCTACGTTTACGACGGGAACGACAACGCCGATCACTTTTACAGGCCATCAGGCTGCTGACTGGCGCTTTCCATTAAGGTATCCGGCCACTGTATATTATGAAGGGTCGGAGCGGTTGTTCATCGGCTCTATTGATGATCTTGATCCGCAAGATACTGAAGCGTATACAGCTGTATTCGATCCGGCTCAACAAACGATTCATTTTTTCCGAGACGGTTCTGTTCATCTCACTGTTACATCAGGTGACATGTCAGTTTCCTTTGAATTGGACGCAGAATAACACCAGTGACATCAGCTAGAACGAACCTCTCTTATATACACCTCCACTTTTCCTTGTGAGTAGTAGTGAGAGCCTAAAATGGGTTAAGAACGTTGATGACACAACACTATCGCCACTATCCTTTGCGCTACGCCTTCACGATGATGAGAACAAGCAAATACATTTATGACAAGAGACGTCGAGTTGTGTTAAATTACTAATAACGGTATAAAAAAGAATTGTCTAAGAAATGAATATTGCTTGTGACAAATTTCAGGGAGGAAAAAATGAATCCTAATGCAGTTGAACTAAACACGATTCTAGAGAAAGAGCATCCGCACGTTTATGACATGTTGTCTGATTTAGGGAAGCACATGTTTTTCCCTAAAGGCATCTTAACCCAAACGGCTGAGGCCAAGGAAAAAGCGCATCGTCTTAACGCTACTATTGGTATTGCCAAAGAGCAAGACGCCCCTATGTACTTAGGTGTCATGCAAGATCAACTAGACCAGCTGGCACCCGAAGATGTATATCCGTATGCACCTCCCGCGGGGAAAAAAGAGCTTAGAGAGGCGTGGAAAGACAAACTCGTTGAAGATAATCGCTCCTTAACGTCTGATCATATCTCACTACCGATCGCCACCAATGCGATTACACACGGTCTAAGCATTGTCGCTGATCTATTCTGTGATGCAGGAGACACCGTCATTACACCGGATAAATTATGGGGGAACTATAGATTAACATTTGGCACCAGAAGAGGCGCTTCCTTTAGCCACTACAAGTTTTTTAACGAAGAGGACACTTTCAATGTAGCTGGGTTTAGTGAAGCTTTAGATCAAGCACAGGGTGACAAACTGATCGTCATTCTTAACTTTCCGAACAACCCGACTGGCTATACCCCTCACGAAGAAGAAGTTAAAGGCATTATTCAAAGCCTTAAAGCGAAAGCGGAAGCGGGACAAAAGATTGTGGTTGTAGCTGATGACGCCTATTTCGGTCTATTCTATGAAGACTCATTAACAGAGTCCGTCTTCGCACAGCTGATAAATATACACCCGCATATTCTACCTATCAAATTAGATGGCGCAACCAAAGAAGAGTTTGCTTGGGGACTACGCGTAGGCTTTATCACTTTCCCATTCTTAAGTGAAGGTACTAACCTTGCGCTTGAAAAAAAGGTCAACGGTATCATTAGAGGAACCATTTCTAGCGGACCTCATCCGTCGCAGTCGATGGTGCTACAAGCCCTTAAAAATCCTGAATTCCGTGCTCAACAGCGGGAAAAGGAAAATATCCTCAAGCGTAGAGCCTTAAAGGTGAAAGAAGTGTTAAGTGACGCAAAATATGATCACGCTTGGAACGTGTATCCTTTCAATTCCGGATATTTTATGTGTTTAGAATTGCTTAAAGTCAATGCCGAAACACTCAGAACTTACTTACTTGACGAATACGGCGTTGGAACGATCGCCATTAATGATACAGACCTCAGAATTGCGTTCTCATGTGTTGAAGAAGAAGATTTACCAGAGATGTTTGACATCATCTATCAAGCTGCGACTGAACTAGAGAAGTAGTGAAAAAAAGAATGCCGACGTTTGTGCGGCATTCTTTTTTTCTATATCTACAGTTATACCCATACTAGTTTAAGACAATTGATATACTCTCGCTTCAAACGGTCGGAATGTACATTGTGTCACGTTATCATGCTCAGGCACATCATAGTTCTGCAAAATGAGATGGGTTGACGATAACTGATACCGATCATCTTTCCATTCTGCTTCATTAGGTGACAGATTGGCCAGGACGATATATCGTTCAGTATCAAGGGTTCGCGTATAAGCGTAAATGTGCTCATGATCTTCTTGAACGAGATCATACGTCCCATAAGTAAACACATCATGATCTTTTTTTAAACGAATCATTTGTTTATAATACGATAATACGGAGTCAGGTTGCTGGGACTGCACTTCGACATTAATATCCTTATAGTTTGGGTTGACCTTCATCCAAGGCGTCCCTTGCGTGAAACCAGCATTCATCTCAGAGGACCACTGCATCGGTGTACGACTATTATCACGTGACGAGCTCCAGATGACGTGCATAATATCCGCGTCAGGTACCCCTTCCTCCTTCTTGATGTTGTACAGATTTTTAACAGCCACATCGTCATAATCCTCGATGGTGTCAAACTGGACATTCGTCATGCCAATTTCCTGCCCCTGGTAAATAAACGGGGTGCCCTGCATAAGGAAATACATTGTGGCCATACTCGTGGCACTTTCCCGCCAATATTCCTGATCATTTCCCCATGTAGATACCACGCGCGGCTTATCATGGTTTTCAATAAATAGAGCGTTCCAACCTCGGTTCTCCAGCCCTTTTTGCCAGCGGGTGAGTGCCTTCTTCAATCCTACAATGTCTAATGTCGGTTGCGTTTCGACATCCCAGAGGTTGAGGTGCTCAAATTGGAAGATCATGTTCATCTTACCTTCCTTTTCACCAACCCACTGATCCGCCTCGTCTATACTCACACCGTTCGCCTCCCCGACTGTCATCACATCATATTGGCTGTACGTACGGTCTTTGAACTCCTGTAAAAATGCTTGAATACCCTTTTGATTCATGTGCATGTCAAAGGACGGTACGTAATGCTTTCCTTCAGGGTTGGGCATATCAGGTAACCCTGGACGTTTTTTGATATGACTAATGGCATCGATACGGAAGCCGTCAATGCCTTTGTCTAGCCACCAGTTCACTGTGTCATATAACTCAGAACGAACCACCTCATTCTCCCAGTTCAGGTCAGGCTGCTTCGTAGAAAAGACATGTAAATAATACTGATTCGTTTGCTCATCTAATTGCCAAGCAGATCCGCCAAATATACTTTCCCAGTTATTAGGTTCCTTGCCACCCCTACCGTCTCTCCAGATATACCAGTCTCTCTTAGGGTTGTCTTTTGACGAACGCGATTCGATAAACCACGGATGCTCATCGCTCGTATGATTAAGGACCAAATCTATAATTAATTTCATCCCACGCTGGTGTACTTCGGCTAATAGCGCGTCAAAATCTTGCATCGAGCCAAACTCATCCATAATATCCTTGTAATCTGATATATCATAGCCGTTATCATCATTTGGCGACTTATACATGGGGCAAATCCAGATGACGTCGATCCCCAAATCCTTAATATAATCTAATCTTTGAATAATGCCTCTCAAATCCCCTATTCCGTCCCCGTTAGAATCTTGGAAGCTGCGAGGATAAATCTGATAGCCTACGGCTTCTTTCCACCACACCTTTTTCATCTCTTAACACCTCTGTCTACTTGTGATCTCTTGCTTTTAATACGCTTCAATCTTTAACTTTGAACACAGCTTCATCTTTTAGTGCAATCGATTGCACTATAGGGCAATCGATTGCACTATAGGGCAAAAAAAAACAAATGATGGCCATTGCTACTCCATCCAGAGCCTTGTTTAAACCTATTCGCTAGGATGATTAGGTTTGACCACCTCGCATTGGACAGGACCTCATAGCTGACCATGTGAAACGCTTTCTCGTATATCCTACCATAATATGAACGATCCTGACGAGACTTTTTTCTAAAATAGTTGATACGTATCGTGCTAATCTTTATGCACCTGGAGCTTTTTCAAAATACCTTGATCGTATTGATAGATATCAAAATTTGTTTCATACAAATCTCCAACCTCAATATAGGTTTTATCATTTATTTCTCTTAATCTAGCATAATCGTTCCCTGTAGCTTCTGTTACATTAGTGTACTCAAATCGTTGTCCATTCCATCGTAGAATGTGTACAAAAGAGGGCACACTCCCCCTGGATGTTGCAACAAGTAGAGACGTACCATCATGGTTTAAATCTTCTTCTGTGGTGTTGTCAATAGCTAGTCGTACCCAGCTCTGTTCGGATTGTAGATAAACAAACATGTCTCTATCCTCTGATGTCGCCCCTCCACGACCAGCTAACTCAATATACGACCCTACATCTTCTCTCCTCTTAACGTCTATGGTGATAGGGTGGGGGTGATTCGATGTATTAAACGCATGATATTCCTTAAGGTAATAAAAGTGGCCCTCACTTTCTAAATAGGCGCCATACACCCCTTCTTCCTCCGCTACTAAATGGATGGTTAACGCATCCTGTGGAAAAGGCTCTGCTTCCACACGGATCAGTCGATAATCGATCCATTCTTCTGGTGGTGCTGCTTGACTTAAAACTTGATGAGAATCCCAAGCTTTGAAATCCAATTCAACCTCTTCTATGACGGAACCAAGGGTGATGGACCCATCATCGTCACTGTTGCCACTACTCTCACCTGTCACCTCGTCATTGACTTGTGATTCTTTCTCTTCTTCTTGCGGAGGATCTAATCTGAACTTGTACACAACGGCATATTCGGCAGAAAGGTAGTCAGATAAATCTAACGCTGCCGACGTTTCAGCTGATGTCCCTACAAACCACATGAATGCCTGCTCTTCGCCTGGCTTAACCTCCATTTGGTCAGGTACTGCCTGTAAATAAAATGTTTTAATAAGCAAATTATTTTCAAACTGCGATGAGAAAGATACGTTATTTCCCTGTTCCTTATCAAAGAGAGAGGCCTTGAGCAACAAGCAATCACCTTCGTCATCCTGACATTGTGTATCGGTGAGAGAAGTCAAGAATTCACGCTCGTAGGTCACCGGATCGCCTAGGGGCTTATTGGTGACTAGTTCGCCAGATGTACTTACTACACGACGCACTTTCTTTCCATTATGACATACCTCTACAGCGATTTCGTACTCCCTATTCCTGCCTTCGTAGGAAAGCTTAACACTTCCATGATCATCCTCTAAATAAGGTTTATACTTAGCTTCTTGTCCCTCAAACAGGGTTAAGGGCACGATGTACATGACATCCTCTTCTTGTGGATTAGACAACCCTACACATGCACTTAGGGTTAATGTCAGGAGCAAGAGAATTATGATAGTTGAAAAAAGCTTAGGGATCCAACAGGGCATACCTTTAAAGTCTGCATTCTCCTTAGTTGGTCTTCTCGTATGATCATTGTCACTCATCCTCTTCCTCCTTATCGTATGCGCTGTGTTATCAGACAGTGTGCTTCTCAGTGGTTTACTAACAGTCACGTCGGCACTTGACCATCTCATTTCTTCCAACTAAACGAAACACTTCCAATATAAACAAGGATGGCAGGACAATCAATCCGCCTTTCGACCTAACCTCAAAGCATACAGCTTATGAAATAAAAAACCAGCCTTGAATGAATCAAGCCTGGTTTTAGCCTCCGTATCGTGTATGATGGTCATTCATTATTTTGTATTATGCTTCTTCAAACAGCTTTTCCCCTCTATGCAAACGCATAGCAATACGTGCGGTGTGAGGCACTTCCCGAGAGGTAGGCGCATGTGCTGCGATATAACGTGTCGTGGCAATGATCATCGTGTCTTGAGCACGCTTTGCTAAATCAGTCTGTTCCTCTGACCAATGATCGTGCTCCGCTATGGCCGCCTCGTACATTTGGAAAGTATGAAACTCTGCATCTTCTCTGAGGAAAGCATGGGCCATCGTATTGAAGAGTGCTTCCTTGTCTCCCCCACGCGCTAAATACGTAACCACCCATTTTCCTGCTTGGTCCGTCTGTTGTTGTTTATTCAGTAATTCGAGCAGTTCATCGGTATTAGGTGGCGATTGGTCACTAAGATCTGGCTTTGGACGACGGGCAGAAGGCGTATTGAGGAATCGATCGAGATATATGCTCATGGCTGTATGGAAAACGGCACGTGTTAGCTCAGGAGAAGTCGATCGACGAAGTGATTCGTGAACGGCATGGGCATGGGTAAAAGTATGCAATACTGTGATCCAATCTCTCAATTCATTCTGCACATGAAAACGAGCCAATCGTTCTGCTGCTGCCAAAGAGACAATTTGTGCTAACCTGACGGGCGTCATTCCACTTTTCAACGCATGAAGCATAATCTCAATTGTGCGTTCAGGTCGATCACTCAGTAACTGCTCAATTAAAGCACCTTCATCCTGTTCATGTTTAACTTCCGTATTAACCTGTTGAGAGTCTAATATATGGGGTAGTTCTTCAAACGCGCTTTCTAATAATTCAACTAAGTTAACAGGGGACTGCCAGCTGTGTAACTCTTCACTCCGTGACGCACTGTCTAGTTCTGGTAGGAGGGAGGTCAAAACGTAGGAGCGATGCGCTTCACCGATATGTTCTAGCATTTCAAAAGCTTTATTATGAAAATCTAACGAGTGCCCTACATTCATATAATAGTGATCTGTCACTGGCGTCAGCATCATATCGTTAAGCAGTTCATTGCTGATCCCAGCCTCAATGGCAGTGAGTAATACCCTTTCAGCCCCTTGGACATCCCTGACCTCAATATTATGTCTATACCATTGAGAGAGTTGTGACATCGTAGATGCTGATGTTCTGTCTTTTACAGGTAGCGCCCCTAATAAAAAGCGTGTGCCCATCCTAGCACTCTCACGTGCAACATGAACCAAACCCTGATAAAGAGCTAAAATCTGTCCGTTTTTATCAAGTTTAGGTAAGACATTCGTCATGGCTGTCAAGATAGTCAATCCTGAGCGCCATCCTCTCTGTCGATGTTTGGTACCAAATTCAATGCCAATTTGGGCTATCTTGTGTGGTGATTCCCCTGCCTCGATTAATGCCACAACTGATTTTGCAATGACAAGGCCAAGATTCTGCTCTAGTCCTTCCCTTAGCCTGTTTTTGATGTTTGTTAGCGTTCGCTTAGTGTGTGGAACGGTGTAGACCCACACCTCGTTATTTTCGACATGAACAGGGTACGTCGTCACATCGTCTGCCCAGGGATCCATCGTTCCTCCACTTCGCACATCAAACCGAGCGTGGTGCCAGTGACAAGTGAGTAAGCCATCGCACAAACTACCCATATGTAAGGGGAATCCCAAGTGTGGACAACGGTTATCCACTGCAAAAAATGTCTCTTCATGATAGAAAACGGCGATTCCATGCTGCCCTCCTTTAATGACTTTTGCCCCAGCTTCCTTCACTTCTTCTACTGATCCAACAAGTAGCCTATTCTCTTTCGCTGTCTCCTGCTTTTGATTCATCCTTCAAACCTCCTAAACATTATAAATTTTCTGTAAACTAAATACATATTGGATGTATTATAATGATTGTACACAGCTGTAAGTGGTGTTGGGTTTACGGTAGGTCCAAAATGACACATACCCTACAACCAAACTTCCTTTATAATGGAAATGATACCCTATTTTTTATACTTTGTAAACATTTTTGTTTATTATATATTTTTAATTCCTAGTGACCAACCCTTAGTAAGATGGCCAAATGGCCTTCGGATGCCTCTATTCCCTATTGGTAATAGGTATGATAGTCCTATTCAAAGATGAAAATAGACCGTTCGTATCAATTTGAGTTTAAACACTAACTTTTTCCATTTTGTGGCGTCTTAAATATTAGGACAGGTTTGGATGTTATTCACGAATGTGTTGAAAGCCTTTGTACGGGGTAAAAATGAAGCAAAGTTCGCCGGACAATATGTACAAATGAGAGCAGCTAGTGATAGGAGGGATGAACGATGCTATGGGGAAAAGACCCCAAAAAAAGAACGAAATTTGGAAGATTTTTAGATGAGAGAGATATTTATCAGAAGGATTTTGCTGAGGCTTCAGGCATTTCTAATAAGACGGTGTCAAAGTTATGTAAGGATCCGCTCTATACTCCTCGTTACGTGCAATTTATGAAGATTAAAAAGGGATTTGAAAACCTGGGACTTGATCCTATCGAATACGAGGACTTTTGGTGGTAAAAAATGGATCACAAACAAATAACCTGCGACATCAATGCGATGATGATCGGTGATTCGCAGGTTATTTTGTACCGTTTTTAGGTTTAAGCAACCAATGTAGTAAACATCTAACCGTTGTTAATTTTCATTATTAAGTATGCGTGATTCAACCATTATTAAGGTTTTAAAATATCGTGGTCAACGTAGCGCTCACCGTTCAACTCACTAATGACGTTAATGGCAACTCTAGCACCGTCACCTGCCGTCACTATCGTATGAACGCTCACACCTGCAATAGTACCTGCTGCCCAGATACCTTTGATGCTGGTTTGTCCGTTTTGGTCCACATCAAGAATCTTTTTAATTCGAGGTTCTGTACCTGGTTTTGATTGTAGTCCAACTTTCTCAGCCAAATCAGCCAATACCCCTGTTGCAATAATAACATGCCTTGCTTCGTACGCTTGGTCTTCTGTTTTAACGACAAAACTTTCTCCTACTTTTTCTATGTTCGTGACAGTACCTTCGGTCAATTTTGTACCGAATTTGGCCGCTTGCTTCTTCCCTGTTTCAACCAAGTCAGGACCTGTGACTTCCTCAACCCCATAATGGTTCTCAATCCATGCTTTTTTTGTAATAGACTTGTCATTATCTATTAACAATGTTTGTTTTCCTGCCTTCGCTGCAAATAAAGCAGCGCTAGCGCCCGCAGGACCTGCTCCAATGACTGCAATATCGTACATGTTTATCCCTCCAGCGTTTAAGATTTTGTACTTTTTGTACTATTTGTACTTTTATTGTACGTTTGGGACCAAGAACTGTAAAGCAACACGCTCAATTACTTTATCTTGTCATATTGATTAACTTTTCCTTGCCTGCTGAGGTATCTATCTAAGTTTTTTTACCTCAAACAAAGAAGGTACGCCTTTATCCTAATCGGCATACCTTCGTTTTCAATCTTTCGCTAAACAAATATGTCACTTATATTCTTACATTTTTAGCTTTTTGGTTTCCCTATGGCAATCCAATGGAAGATGCCGTTAGGTTTTGGTGTGAATTTATGACGTGTAATCGTTATTGTCGCTGTTTCAGTTGTTTGTTCTTTGATCACACAGTGGCAAGCAGGATGGTTGGTCATAGCTACAATCACATAGTCCTCATCGGCATAAGCTTCATCAAGAGGCACGGTCACATCCACTGTTTCACCTTCTTCTTCAAATTCAAAAGAGAGGATCCCACACTGTTGTAATGTTTGACGGTTCTTAGCTCCTGTTTGTATAGGGTTAAAGGAAAGTTTATCCTTGGTAATCGCCCCATCAGCCACATGCTTCTGCTGTACAATGCCTTGGGCAAGGTGATCCTGGTTAATTT
>NZ_JAERVL010000019.1 GCF_016745835.1 Caldalkalibacillus salinus
GTCGTGTTCGGTATGGGAACGCGTGTGACCCTTCCGCCATCGTCACCAGACAATCTGTTTAGTTGTTTGCGTTGATCTCTTTTAACGCGACAAGAATTAGTATACAACGTTTCGAGATGTTTTGCAAGACCTTTTTTAAAGTTTTTTTATTTGTTTTTTTGGAGCGGGTGATGGGAATCGAACCCACGACATCAGCTTGGAAGGCTGAGGTTTTACCACTAAACTACACCCGCATAGTGGCGTGTCAGGAGGGATTCGAACCCCCGACCGACGGCTTAGAAGGCCGTTGCTCTATCCAGCTGAGCTACTGACACAATGTTAATCATCAATTATAGTTGTTAGTATTAAATAAGAAACGTCACATTAAGAACGCCATCATTAAAAACAAATAATCGTCATCTCTCAATCTACATTAATGTGAGAAGACTTTAATGATGTGTTTGTTCAATACGTACATAGTATTGAACATTTTTCAATGAACGTTGCATGTCCTTTTGTGAGGACGATTAATAATATAACACGATAAAAATAATAAATCAACATGTAATTTTAGGTTTTTTATATTCAATCAATTCTTAAAGTTCTATTTCATGATATATAGGGGACAACCCCTTTCCCTATTCTTGTCACTTTGACAACCGTCCATACTTCAATTACCTCTCTATATAGTCTCAAAGCTCATTCTATCCTACTCTCTGTTTTAAAAGTAAGTTCTTTTTATTGATACCATGAGGGAAAGAAGACCTTCATAAAGGCGGTAGATAAACCCTCCAGCACATCCCTTCCTCCCGCATGTCTGAGTTCATCTAGCTTTTTTCATCATTGCGTTTAAAGCCAAAAGTAAAAACCGCTGATCTTGACCCTTCTCTTATATTGATATAGAAACAAAATAACAAACAAACCTGTATTACAACACAGATGCATTTTGTGTTATATAACACTACGCCAAAAAATATAGCATTCCTCTAAATGAGGAATGCCATATTAGCACAAAGGGCATTGGTATGAGGATATAACGAGAATCACACTACGCTTGTGGTGCTTGATCAAATAATATCACTCTTGCTGGTGAAGCATCAGTACCTTGAAGTTTTAGTGGTGCTGCCACCATAAAATAGTGCCCCTCTTGTACTTCCTTAAGTTGGAGTCCCTCAATAATAATGACGTTCTTGTGCATCAACGATTTGTGGGTAGGGTGGCCCTCTTGCGCTCGTTCAATCCCTAAAGCGTCTATGCCTACAATTTTAACACCGATGTCCGCTAAGTGTTTGGCTGCGTCTTCTTTGACATAAATGAACTCAAAGTTGAATTCAGTGTCGAACGAATTCTTCGTCTTAAAAAGGACAATATCATGCTCTTGAATGTCTAGATTGACAATATCCTCTTTGGCGATACCCTTTTCAACTCCTGTAAGGTCGAATACTTTACATGGGCCAATCAACTCCTCTACAGGAATTGACTCTATCGTTTCCCCATCCGGAAGCATATGTAAGTGCGCATCAACATGCGTACCAGTATGGACATCGAGATGAATACGGGTTTCATGTACCTTGCCTGTCTCAAAGTCTTGAGTTACTTCAAAAGAAGGCTGTTTCTCTTCCTTATTTTTGTATACTGGCATTCCTTCATAGACCGGTAGCGTGATATCATAAATCTTCATTGTTTATATCCCCTTTCATACTTTTCAAGCAAAGCGTAGTTGACTTTATGCCTACTCATGGTTGTCCTCTCCATCTAAAGGCCACCATTTGGAGCCGTCTTGTTCGAGTAATTGAAATGCCTCTTGTGGTCCCATTTCGCCAGCCGGATAGAGGTGTAATGGCAATGCTTTTTCTGAGCTGTTCCAGGCGTCAATAATAGGGTCTACGATTTTCCAAGCTAAGGATACCTCGTCCCATCTTGTAAAGTAAGTGGAATCTCCTTCTAAAGCATCGTTGATTAACCGTTCGTAAGCTTCTGGTGAATTAATGCCAACCGTGAATTCATGACAGAAATCCATAGAGATAGGCATAATGTTTCCTTCAGTACCTGGTTTTTTGGCGTTCAGTTTAAGATGTACCCCTTCCTCTGGGTAGATACGGATCACTAGCAAGTTGGGTTCTAGGTTGCCTTCTTTGTTAAAGAATACAAAAGGCATCTGTTTAAACTCAACGATAATTTCGGTCGCTTTCCTAGGCAGTCTCTTACCGGTTCTAATATAAAAAGGGACGCCTGCCCATCTAAAGTTATCGACCATAATCTTCGCGGCAACGAAGGTCTCCGTTTGAGAGTTCGGATCGACATTTTCTTCTTCTGTGTAGCCTTTTAACACCTTGTCTTCAATCTCATTTGGCCCGTACTGACCTCTTACCACATGTTGGTTCACTTCTTCTACTGTATTAAAACGCCTTATAGATCTTAATACTTTTACTTTTTCATCTCTAATGGCTTCAGCTTTTAAGCGACTAGGGGGTTCCATCGCCATCATGGTGACCATCTGTAACATATGGTTTTGCACCATGTCCCGAAGAGCGCCTAATTTATCGTAGTAGTTCCCACGCGTTTCCACTCCAACTGTTTCACTAGACGTCAGTTGAATGTTAGATATGTACTGGTTATTCCATAAGGGTTCAAAGAAAGAATTAGCAAAACGAATGACCTGGATATTTTGAACCATTTCTTTGCCTAAATAATGGTCTATACGGTAAATTTCTTCTTCCTTGAAGACTTGGTTAATCTTTTCATTTAATTCTTCAGCAGAAGGCAAGTCATGCCCGAACGGTTTCTCTATGATGAGACGTTTCCACCCGCTATTCTGAAGTAACCCTTGATTCTTCAGATGAACGGTAACCGGTTCGAATAGCTCAGGCGCGATAGCTAAATAAAAAAGCCTGTTCTGAGGAATGTCATATTCACGCTCAACTGATTCCACAGTATTTAATAGCTCATCATAGTCGCTAGCGGTATTAATATCTAACCGCTGATAATGAATGTGCGATATAAATTGCTCCCATTCATTATCTACGGGATGGCGTGAGAATTCCTCTAAGGACGATTTCACGCGCTCGTTAAAGTCATTCTTAGACATTTCCCTTCTCCCTAGACCAATCACAACAAAGTTTGGTGCTAATTGCCCATCACGATACAAGCTATAGAGGGCAGGAAAAAGCTTTCTTTTTGCCAAATCTCCCGTTGCACCAAACATGACAATCACTGCAGGTTCATGTTTATTACGACTCATGGCGTTCCTCCATATTGTTAGTTTAATTTTATATGGTTCTATATATTACGACGGTGTTTTACCCAGACGTGTAATAGGTTGTATACCATCCTATATTGTAATGAAACGCAGAGAAAAACACAAAGAATATAGCGTTGGGCTCTAATCTCGGTCGTTTTTTCCTCGTCAAAAGACTATACGATGAGACCCGATAATGAGTTTTATTTTATTATGTGTCACAAGGGGAGATGTCATCCTGCTATTATCTTTTTTATGACAACTAAAGCTGTTGACAGGCAGGATAAATATGTAACAAATGATATTTTAACACTTTGCCAAAAATCTGTTATAATGATGAACAACACACAAATAGGAGAGATATTTATGGCCGGCAGGCTGGCAACTGAATATAAACATCTGGCATTAACGCTTAGCAGTGAACAGTTGGATGGTTTTCTCCAATTATTCCAGAAACATGGGTTCGTCACAAAATCTCACGTTTTTGGACATGGAGGTCAAGAGGATAGTACGGAAGTGGTGCTTATTGATCTACATGCCCAAGAGATACCACTCATCTTTAATCATCATGGCTCTTATTTTAAGTGTGTAAGTTCTTTTAAAACCACTCATTTACAATTGGCTCAAATGATGCAACAGGCCATAAGAATGTATTACGGGCATGCAACTGTCCACCGGTTATATGCTCATTTTGAAATGGTTTATGAGTATCGCTATGGTCAAGTGACACAGATTAAAGAAGTGAAAAACGGTGAGTGTGCTACGATATATTCTTATCAGGATCAAACTGCTGAGTTAGAGTATCTCATGAAACAGAATAATGTAGAAGTTAAAATACAGCATTTAAAGCAAAAAGTAGACATATTATTAGATGAACGAAACCGCGCTAGTGGACATCACCTTTCAAACATTGATCACGAGCTGTTTCGTCTTTCCCATGAATTATTTAAATTGGAAGCTTAACCCGCTGCTCATTGTAGCGGGTTTTATTTTTATATTGGCTTGTAGCATTACACAAAAAAGTGTTGCGGAAAAGAACAAGGCATGGTATCTTATTCTTTGTAATAAAATAGGAACCAGGGTTCACTTCCAAGAGTAATTCTCCTCTTAAAAGTGAATGGCGTAGGTCCTAGCGATATTACTAACCATAATTTTGCTAGGAGAGGGGGCCGAAAGATGGAATATTCAACTTTCGGGAGACATGTTGCAATTGATACTTGGGGTGTAGATTTTCATTTGTTGAACGACGCTGAAGCACTTCAACACCACATGATTGAAGCGGCTGAGGTTTGTGGCGCAACCGTACTGTCTGTTCAAGCAAAGCAGTTCGAGCCACAAGGCGCAACCGTTTTAGTTTTATTATCAGAAAGTCATATTTCCATCCACACTTATCCTGAGAAAGGATTTGCTGCGCTAGATTGTTACACTTGCGGGGAAACTGTTGACCCTGAGGCTGCAATTAACTACATGGTGCAAGCACTAAGTCCAAGTCAAGTTTACGCTCGTAAACTTATTCGTGGTACTGGTGACTTAGAAGTCGTTGATTCTGATCTCACTAAGAACAACGGATATAAGGAAGGAAATTTAGTCAAATAAAACCACCTTTGTGGTGGTAAGATAACCATCCCTCAATGAGGGGTGGTTTTTCTTGTCACAATTTCCTTATCACCTTATCGTTAGGGTATGAAAGATCATCGCAGAACTAAACACAAAAAAAACCACCCGTATGTACAGGTGGTATGATTTGCAACACGTATCTACTTATATCTCTTTAACACTTATGAACGTTTATGGTTTTTGGTTTGTAATAACGGAAGCAAGCCTATAAGCCGGGTTCTGTGCTCCCAGTGGTTATATGGGGTTACCCTCCCACCATTGGAGTGGCAATCATCTATCTAGGCGGTACATCACTATAACGCTCAAGCGACCTACCATGGACCACTTCGGGCAAAAGCTTGTTGACATCGTCAACCGGTCCTCGCTCGGTCTTGCTCCAGGTGGGGTTTACCAGGTCGAAAGTTGCCAGACGACCTCGTGAGCTCTTACCTCACGCTTCCACCCTTACCTGTGAAGCCCATGGATGGGCAAATGCCGACTTTGCAACAGGACGTTGCGCTAATAGTCGGCGAACCTATTTACTACATCCATAAGCATCCATCGGCGGTTTATGTTTCTGTGGCACTATCCTTCAGCTCACGCTGACCAGCCGTTAGCTGGCACCCTGCCCTATGGAGCCCGGACTTTCCTCGAGTAGCGCCTTTCGACAGTCTACTCGCGATTGCCCAGCTTACTTCCATTGCTTTTGTTATTCATGATTGTCAACAATGCATGTCCTCATGCACTTCTGTCTGATCAACATTAAACAGTATATCATGTGCGTTAACGCATCTCAACCTTAAAATATTTCCTGCTTTACCATGGAAAGATAAACGTGATACGATGTTATTATAGTGTATACGAAGGAGTGTTCCAAACATGGAGGTCATTAAAATCTCTCCCCGTGGATACTGCTACGGCGTTGTAGATGCCATGGTGCTAGCCAAACAAGCAGCAGCAAACCTTGATCTACCTCGCCCGATCTATATCTTGGGCATGATTGTTCATAATAAGCATGTCACTGACGCGTTTGAAGAAGAAGGCATTATAACACTAGATGGACCCAATCGTTTAGATATATTAAACCAAGTCGAAAAAGGGACGGTCATATTTACCGCTCACGGTGTCTCTCCCCAAGTGAGGGCACTCGCTAAGGATAAAGGCCTCACGGTAGTGGATGCCACTTGCCCAGACGTGACAAAGACCCATGACCTTATCCGAGACAAGGTATCAGAAGGATATCAGATCGTTTACGTAGGTAAGAAAGGACACCCCGAACCGGAAGGCGCTGTTGGTGTGGAGCCACAAGATGTCTTCTTAGTTGAAACGGAAGAAGATGTCGATGCGCTAGATGTAAAAGCGTCACGCATTCTTGTCACGAATCAAACGACTATGAGCCAGTGGGACGTGGCTCAAATCATGAACAGGGTACTAAGTAAATATCCACAAGCTGAGATACACAATGAAATATGCCTAGCCACACAGGTTAGACAAGAAGCAGTTGCCGAACAAGCGAAACAAGCCGATCTCACTATTGTGGTTGGTGATCCTAAGAGTAACAATTCTAACCGACTAGCACAAGTCTCTAAAGAGATTGCTGGAACACCTGCTTATCGCGTAGCTGACGTCTTAGAAATCAAGCATGAATGGCTTGATGGCGTACACAAAGTGGCCGTCACTTCAGGGGCATCTACCCCTACGCAAGTCACTAAAGAGGTGATCAAGTATCTCGAGGATTTTGAGCATAACGATCCATCGACTTGGGACCCAAGACGGACATTAGACTTGAAGCGCATCCTACCAAAAGTGAAGCAAAAAAATGCATAAGCTAAAATAGACAAAAAACGACCTCCCTAGTGTTAGGGGGGTCTGTTTTTATATATAATAGCGGTGCTGTTTTTATAAAAGACTGTTACACAATCATCTCTTTCCATTTACCGCCTTTATAACGGTAGTAGATAATGAAGGAACGTACAATCTGATCAACGGCTACCGCTAACCATGCCCCTAGTATGCCCCAGTTCAACACGAGCACGAATAATAAACATAACGCGACTCTAAAGCCCCAAACGCCAATAAACATAGCATATAAAGGAAACTTTGTATCTCCCGCACCACGCAAGGCGCCCGCTAATATGAATTGGGTAGACTGGGCCACTTGTACGGCACCAATCACACGTAGCGCAATAGCCCCCTGTTCAATCACGTCCACTTCATTGGTATATAGCATCATAATATAAGGGGCAAATAGGATAAAACAACCCCCGATCACACCGGATATGACCATGCCAATCTTTCTCGTTTCCCATCCGAATTTTTCTGCTAATTCTGGTTTCTTCGCCCCTAGTCCTTGCCCAACTAATGTGGTCGCAGCCGTGGCAAAAGCCATACCGGGCATAAACGTCAAACCGAGTATACTAAAGCATATTTGATTTGCAGCAAACGTTGCAGTTCCTAGACCTGCGACGATACGTGCAAAGATGATTTGTCCCCCACGAAGTGCAAATTGTTCCCCCGCGGCGGGCAAACCAATCCGAACGATTCTCCTAATCATGGCTCTATCAAAAGAAAATAAGCGCTGCAATGAAAGTTTGATCACAAATTTACCACTAAATAAGACATACAGAACCCATACAGCAGCCACGAACCTGGCGATTGAGGTCGCTATAGCGGCGCCTATAACGCCTAACTCCGGAAAACCTACATGTCCATAAATTAAAGGAAAGCCGATCAGTATAAGAAGGATATTGGACGTCACGTTGATTCTCATTGGGGTCACTGTGTCTCCAGCCCCACGTAATACGGCTGTTAAACCCATAGAAAGTGTGATAAACCCTAAGGATAGGAAAATAATCTTGGCATAACCGACACCGTCCAGTAGAACCTCTGGTTCCGCCCCCATAAAAATAAGGATGTCCTCAGCATAATAAAAGCCAATGAATGCAATCACAAGGGATAGAATAATATTCAACGTCAAGGTTTGTTGTGCCGCTTGATTCGCTTGATCATATTGACCGGAGCCCATCGCTCGTGCAACGATGGCGGTTGTCCCTACATTCAGGGCCATAAAAGCAGCTAAAGCGAAGAAAACGGGTTGGTTTGTTAAGCCAACGGCAGCCACAGCTTCAGCGCCCACTCTACCGACCATGATCATATTAATCATTTGCACAAAGTTGATCAGTACCATTTCCGTTAGGGATGGTCCTGCTAAGTGTAAAATTCTTTTTCGTATCGCTTGTGGTCCACCTGTCTCAAGTGCTTGAATATCTTCCTCATCCCAACTCGTTCTACTCTCCACTGTCTTCATGCTCATTCTCCTCTTTCCCGTTCACTCTGACTATTGACTATTATTTAGTATATCGAAACAAATCAATATTTTCTACTATATAAAAAAACTTATGGAGTCATCCCCATAAGTTTTTAACCGATTAATATTTTTCTTATTAAATAAACTGGAACGGCTCTGTGTTGACTTGCGAACGTAACACAGTCAGCTCAGCTTTGTGCTGTTGCGCTGCCTGTTCGAGCACATTTTGTACCCCTTGCTTCATCACTTTTTCTATGTGGTGCCCAGGGTCTACAACAGCCACATTGTTCATCAATGCATCATGAGCACTATGAAAGTCCACATCTCCTGTAACGAAGACGTCTGCGCCTTTGAAAGCCGCTTTTTTAATGAATTTACTACCGCTTCCTCCTAAAATCGCTATTTTCTTCACCATACGTGCTTTATCTCCTATGATTCGCGCTTGAGGTACGTCTAAACGGTCTTTGACATAATGGCTAAACGCTTCTAACGTCATTTCTTCTGTTAGTTGGCCTACTCGACCTAAACCATAGGTCTCCCCTTTTAAGTCCAGAGGATAAATATCATAAGCAGCTTCTTCATATGGGTGGGCCTTTAACATAGCCCGCACGACTTTTGATTGAAGTGATGCTGGTATAATCGTCTCCACTTTGACTTCATGAACTTCCTCTACCTTGCCTTGTTCCCCTATGAAAGGATTGGCACCTTCTAACGGTAAGAAGGCGCCTGTGCCTTCGGCTCTGAACGAGCAATGACTATATTCTCCAATGTGGCCAGCACCAGCGTCACCTAGTGCTTGCCTGACGGCCTGTTCATGGTCGACCGGAACAAACACGACAAGTTTTTTCAGTTGTTCATGGTAGGTAGGGGATAAGACTTCTGTCTCTTCCAAGGCCAAGCTTTCCGCCAACCAGTCATTCACACCCCCTGCTGTAATATCTAAATTAGTATGGGCTATGTATACAGTGATATCGTGCTGTATCAACTTCTTAAGGATTTGACCAGCCTCATCGTCCGTGCGTAAGTGTTTGAGAGGGCGAAAGATGATAGGGTGATGGGCAATAATCAACTCTGCTCCCTCATCTATGGCTTCTTCCGCAACCTCGCGCGTGACATCTAAGGTGACTAAAACTTTGGACACCTTTTTTTGTAGGCTTCCCACTTGCAGACCAACGTTATCCCAATCCTCGGCCAAATGCTTAGGGCAAAACTGTTCAAACCATTGGATGATCGTCTGAGCGTGAACCATACTTTAATCCCTCCTGTATCATTGCCATTTCAGTTTCAATTAACTTTTTTTTCTCTTCAACGTCAGGCCCGACGCCATTGTCTAGAGATTCAAGGATTTTTTTACGTTTATTTAATTCATACGTCCATTTGTCTATGAAGGCTTGATTGGGATGGCGTAGAAGAAAGGGCCCCATCGTTAGCGCGTGCAGTCTCCATGCTTCAGGCAGCTGCTCGTATGGCACTGAGGGGGTCCCTCTATCTGCAATCAGCACCTCGTAGTACTTATCATCTTCTGCTACCATACGTTCATCTTTTAACTCCCATCCGTTCTCCAGGCACCATTCTCTAAGAATATGACTGGCCACGTTCGGTTGTAAAATGAGTCGCTTAACCTGATTTAATTTCGAAGACTGTTCGCTAAGAATTTGACGAATGAGGGCGCCTCCCATGCCTGCGATACATATGACGTCTACTTCTTCTGCATCTATCACTGCTAACCCGTCACCTTTGCGTACATCAACAACACCTTGCAATCCCAAGCGATCTACTTGTGCCTTCGCTGATTCATAAGGACCATCGTTGACTTCACCAGCAATTGCGAAACTTATTTTTCCATTCAGTACTAAAAAGATAGGAAGATAAGCATGATCTGAACCGATATCTGCCATTCTACTTCCATGAGGCACGTATTCAGCAACCTGCATTAAACGTTTTGATAACTGATGTTCGTTCATGTAATTAACTCCTTGCCTATTCCTACAGCTTATCTTGCTCGTTTTCTATTATTCACTTATAGGGTTTTATCGTCACTGACTTAGAATGTTACGGTAAAGGGGAACGACATGCTTCGGTGATGTGCTATGTGATGTGAAAAAGAGAACTTCAATTGAAGTTCTCTTCACCCAACTACGTTTTTGGACCCCACTTATGGTTGATTGTATACATATGATTTTATTATGTGCCCATGAATGAAAAATATCATATTATTCATCTTGGATAGATTGTAAGTATTCAACAACTTCTTCTTCATGACCTGCAGCCTGCCCACCCGGCATTGCTCCAACGCCATTGGTGACCACATCTAGAATCTCTTCCTCCGTTAAATCCAAGTGACGTAAATTTGGGCTCTGTCCTGTTCCACGTAGATCAGCCCCGTGACAATTTATACAGCTTTGCATAAAATCAGGATGGGTCTCTGCTGTGCTCGGCCCAGCAAGTTCCTCTCCCTCTTTGAACCCAACAATCCCAAGGACTAAAGTTAAAGCAATCCCAGCAGTAAAAATAGATAAAAACACTTTAATTGGATTCATTTCTAAGATTTCCTCCTATCTTGTAGACTATCCACTTTGATGATTATACCATTTCGTACTTATTCTATCCATATTTAGCTGATATATAGTTTTACAATACCGTAAACAAAACACGAGTTCAAGACAAACTCACTAACTGAGCGTTCAGTCGGTATTGTAAGTCAAATTAACAGCCTATTTCACGAGCGATAACATTGCGTTGTATTTCAGATGTGCCTTCTCCTATTTCAAGTAATTTTGCATCTCTAAAGTATCTTTCCACATGATAATCCCTCATATAACCATAACCACCATGAATTTGCACCGCTTGGTCACAAGCCCTCATACAAATCTCAGAGGCAAACAATTTGGCCATTGATGCTTCCTTCGTAAACCTTTTATTTTGATCCTTTAGCCATGCCGCCTTGTATACCATCATACGAGCCAATTCTATATTCATGGCCATATCCGCTAGTTTGTGTTGAATGGCTTGAAACTTGGAGATGGATCTGCCAAACTGCTGTCGCTCTTGGGCATATTGTAACGCAGCCTCATAAGCGGCTTGAGCGATACCTACAGCCATGGCACCTATACCGATACGTCCACCGTCTAATGTTATGAGAAACTGTTTGAATCCTTCCCCCTGCTTGCCTAACATATTCTCTTCGGGAACGCGAACATCTTCAAGGACAAGCTCTGTCGTGTTTGATGCGTGTAACCCCATTTTTTCATACTGATCCAATACTTTGAACCCTGGTGCATCTGTCGGTGCAATAAAGGCGGATATCTCTTTTTGCCCATTTGACTCACCCGATATAGCTGTGAGTGCAAGGTTATTGGCGTAGCTTGCATTTGTGATATAACATTTGCTACCGTTGATGACCCATTCAGATCCTTCTTTCTTTGCGTATGTTCTTGTACCCCCTGCATCTGAGCCAGCGTTCGGTTCTGTTAAACCAAAAGCACCTAGGTATTCTCCCGTGCATAAAGGCGTCAGATACTGCTGTTTTTGATTCTCAGTACCAAACAAGTGAAGAGGTGCCCCGCCTAAAGATACGTGTGCGGAATAGGTAATACCAGTCGATCCACATGCGCGGCTTAACTCTTCTACAACAATTGAAAAACTAATGGTATCTGCGCCTCCACCACCATATTCTTCAGGGAAAGGTAACCCGAGTAGACCGAGATCACCGAGT
The DNA here is from genome assembly GCF_016745835.1 of Caldalkalibacillus salinus. Lineage (NCBI taxonomy): Bacteria > Bacillati > Bacillota > Bacilli > Caryophanales > Bacillaceae > Caldalkalibacillus > Caldalkalibacillus salinus. The sequence goes on from NZ_JAERVL010000019.1 coordinate 11,836, forward strand.
TTCCGGAAAATCTCACGTGGAAATGTCTTCGTCTTATCTCTTTGTTCTGCCCCCGGAGCAACCTCTTCTTCGGCAAATTCTCGAATCATCTTCTGTACCATTCTTTGATCTTGTGTAAGTTCGAACTGCATTCTAACTCTCCTCTCGACGCGTTTTTGTATGCGCTTACATTCTTTCTTTATTATAGTCATCATTCTTCTTTATTTGCAAGAATTTTCAATCTAAAGTGGCAGATGAATCCTATCATTCTGAGGGATGTTATACTTTCACAGATTTTAGCAAGAATAATAATGATTGGAGGTGACATCTCATGCATCATCGTGTAGCGGTTGAGAATAGTTTAGGAAACGTTAAAAACATTCTACAACAGAACGGGTATGAAGTGGTTAATTTAGAGGCTAATCAATCTCCAGAATGCGAATGCTATTGTATTTCTGGACAAGATCAAAATGTGATGGGTATGCAGGATGCTACGACACAGGCGTCAGTCATTAACTGCGCTGGCCTTTCAGAGGAGCAAGTTTTACAGGAAGTGCAACAAAGACTAGAAGCACAATCATAACCCCCATCATTAATGAAATGAAAAAGAGATTGCACGTCAATCTCTTTTTCATTTCTCTTTATCATCACATCATAAGAGCTATGATACTTGTAAAATTTATTTTAGAGAGTGATACTTTTAGACTTGAATACGCGAAGTTTCCCTCTCTTCATCGCTACGGTCAAACTCTAAAATGTAGCGGTAAGGCTGCCAAAGCCACAATGTTAGGCCATAAATGATCAATTTACTTACAGCTAGCGTTTGAAGTACAGTTAAAGACGCTTGTTCAACCCATCCACCTTGTAATATAGGGGCAAAAAATAAAATCACACCGGTGATATAGAGCGTTAAACACAGTTTTTTGTTCATATGGCGGATAAACCACGCGCATCCGACGAGCAAAAGGGCGCATGCCACCCATGTTCCTTCGAACCGTATCCAATTAAAGTTTGCATTCCAGTGGTCAATCGTGTACCATAACGCCCATGCGGTGATGAGTAATAAGGGGAGCGATTGATACACAAAGATATCTCTATAAAGGCCATATATAAAAACGGTTGAAAGAAAAAGTATGAACAAAATGTGAATAGAAATTTGCATTTGTATAGAAAAGTCGCTAAAATAAAAAACAAGTAAAGTTGATATGGCTGTTAACGCTAATACTAAGCTTACCATCATTTTTTTCCACAGAAAAGAATAATGACTTTTATCCTTCTTAACATCACTCGTTGAATATTCGGAACCTTCCGTATAAAGTGTTGTAAGGAAGTCACAGTAATGATTGGGCAATAGTTTATGCTTTTTCCAGTACTTGATTTCATCTAAGATGATTTTCTTTTTAGAGGACTTCATGTAGAGTGCCACCTCAGGTCGTCTTTATTATACATCGCTTATAACTTATATCGGCAAAAAAATATCCTACTTTGAGGCATCAAAGTAGGAATATAGATGAAAATTTTATTCGGAGTCATGTGTTATTCTAAGAAATCTTTTAGACGTTTGCTTCTGCTAGGATGACGTAACTTCCTAAGCGCTTTGGCTTCGATTTGACGGATTCTTTCTCTTGTGACACCGAAGACCTTACCTACCTCTTCTAAGGTGCGCGTACGTCCGTCATCTAGCCCAAAACGTAATCGTAATACATTCTCTTCACGATCAGTGAGTGTATCTAAGACGTCTTCAAGTTGTTCTTTTAGCAGTTCATAAGCAGCAGCATCTGAAGGTGCTAATGCGTCTTGGTCTTCGATAAAATCACCCAAGTGTGAATCATCCTCTTCACCAATCGGTGTTTCTAAGGATACGGGTTCTTGTGCAATCTTGAGTATTTCTCTCACCTTATCTGGAGAGAAATCCATTTCTTCAGCCACTTCTTCTGGTGAAGGCTCACGACCAAGTTCTTGTAGTAACTGTCTCTGTACTCTAATTAACTTATTAATGGTTTCAACCATATGAACTGGAATACGGATGGTCCTTGCTTGGTCGGCAATGGCACGTGTGATTGCTTGACGTATCCACCAAGTGGCATAAGTACTGAACTTATAGCCTTTTCGGTAATCGAACTTCTCAACCGCTTTAATGAGACCCATGTTACCTTCTTGGATGAGGTCAAGGAATAACATCCCTCTTCCTACATAACGTTTTGCGATGCTGACGACAAGTCGTAGGTTGGCCTCAGCTAGTCGACGCTTAGATTCCTCATCGCCTTCTTCAATACGCTTCGCGAGTTCTATCTCTTCATCAGCGGAGAGAAGTGGGACCCTTCCTATTTCTTTGAGGTACATACGAACGGGGTCGTTAATTTTGATTCCCGGTGGTACTGAAAGGTCATCCATTTTAAAGGCGTCTGCTTCTTCATCCGTTACTGGAAGTTGCATATCGTCTTCGTCTTCAGACTCATTGATGACTTCAATACCTTGTTCATTGAGATATTCATAATATTCATCTATTTGATCTGCATCTTGATCAAATACAGACAATTTATCGATAATTTCTTTATACGTCAAAACACCACGTTTCTTACCGATTTCCATGAGTTGATCCTTCACTTGTTCTAAAGTAAGCTCTGGATCTTGGTGACGCGTTTGTTGATCAGCCATCACATACTCCCTCCTTCCTCTTTTTTACGGAACTGTTTTCTATCTCTATCTATCAATGAATGATACGTGTGAACTATTTTTATCTTGCTTCATCCTAGCCTGCATTTCCATGATTTCTTTGGCCACATAAGCTGCTTGTAAGATATCTCCCTGACGTTCGAGTCTTCTCTTGAAATCCTCCTTCTCCTTTAAACGTAGATGAAATGGATACGTAAGAATTTCTTTAATATAATCTCTGATGACCTGGTCTGATGGATCAGGTTCAATGGATAATATAGATAATTGCGTTGCGAGTTGAATCAGTTCAGGGTCTTCAAGCTTTGAGAGAAACATTTGTATATCCGGCTCATGACCTTCTGCATAGAATGCATACAGGTAAGCAGCTAAAGCACTGTGTTCATCTATGTTAAAGTCGCTGCCTACTTCCTCACGCACATTATGAGCAACTTCAGCACTCTGAAGCATATGAGCAAGTAAATGACGTTCTGCATTATGGTAGGCAGGAAACATTTGTTTTGCGACCAAATGTTTGCCATTATTTCTACTATTATTCCACTTATCGCTTGCTTTATCCCTGTTCTCTTTGCTTTTTTGTGTTCTAAAGATCTGATACTGCTCCTGTTTAAGAGCATCTAGAGATAAAGAAAATTCCTGGGCTATTTGTCTCAGATAATGATCTCTTTCGACCGCCCTGTTCAATCGGCTGATAAGATCGAGTGCTTCCTGGACGTAAGCCATACGCTCTTCGTCATCTTGTAAGTTACGTCCTTTACGGAGTGCATCTAGGCGAAACGCCGTATGTGACTTCGCTTGTTGAAGTACATTTTTTTGAAATGTCACAGCCCCGTGCGATTGAATGTAGTCATCTGGATCAACACCATCAGGTAATGCTGCAACCTTTATCAAGCATCCCTGTTTTTCTAATACATCATGTGCACGTGTCATCGCGTTAATACCCGCTTGATCACCATCAAAACAGAGGATGACTTTTTCACTATTACGTTTGATCACCCGTGCTTGATCCTCAGAAATTGACGTTCCTAAAGGCGCTGTTGCATTCGTCACACCCGCCTGCCATGAAGATATCACATCAATAAAACCTTCATATAGAATCGTTGTTTGATTCTGCCTGATATCAGGCCTTGCTCTGTGAAAGTTAAAGAGCAATTGGCTTTTATGAAATAGCGGTGTCTCTGGTGAATTGAGATATTTTGGTTGGTCTTCTCCCAAAGTACGACCACCAAAAGCGATCACTTGACCCTGTGCATCCTTAATCGGAAACATCACACGATTACGGAAGCGATCAAAATAACGATGACCATCCCCCTTCGCTAATAAACCTGCTTTCTCCATCAAATCTAAAGGATACTGACGTTTGTCTAAAAAGTTTGTGAGGAAATCCCAAGAATCTGGAGCAAAGCCAATTTCAAACTCAGTTAAAGTCTCCAGCTTAAAACCTCTATCCTGGAGATACTTTCTCGCTGGTGCTCCTTCTTTTCTTTCCATTAACATATGGTGAAACAGCTGTGCTGCGAGATGATGCGCCTTTTGCATGTTCTCTTTTTCTATGTTTCTCTGTTTGAGACGCCCTTCCTGATTCGGGTCTAAATGAACGGAAACACCCGTTTTTTCTCCGAGAGAGCGCACAGCTTGCGGGAATGTGTAACCTTCCATTTCCATAAGAAAAGAGAAGACATTACCACCTGCCCCACATCCGAAACAATGATAAAATTGTTTTTCATGAGAAACTGAAAAAGAAGGCGTCTTTTCATTGTGAAATGGGCACAGCCCTAAATAATTTCTTCCACTTTTTTTGAGATGTACATATTCACCAATAATGTCTACAATATCAACCTTACCAGTGATATGGGAAATTGTTTCTTCGGTTATTGGTTTACTCATAGCACCATCCCTACAAAAGCAGTTCGGTATAAAGTATTCGTCAGCTCTTCTCTATTTCCTGCTAGGTTCGACATTTTTTTGCGTGGTACATTTTGGCATTGCAACAAATGCCGACATGTCTTATTAAGTAAGGTTCTACCCCTCTCATACCTACTACGAAAGGATTTTAAACTCTTCCTTTGGTTGTTGCTTATGAACTATTTCTACAATCTTTCCTAAAATCCTTCTTTCGGGAACATGTTTTCATCATTCAACGTATGTCGAATATTGTCGAAAAAAATCACCCACTCATTCTAACATGTTCACCCCAGTGTCTCAACTATTTCTATTATTATGATTGCCTCTTTCTTCAAAAAAAAACTTGACTTTTTTATTTTTTTTGTTCTTTCTTTTCTACATTCATTCTATTTCTCGATCATAGCGTACATTCCTGCTTTTTGCTATAAAAAAGAAAATCCTCTTTTTTCCTTTAGATAGGAATTCAGAGGATCTAGACTGAAGTCGTCCCAGATTAAGATATATCAGTATTAAAACTTGTTGCCAATACTTATTAACCCCTCACTATCGTTTAGCTTCAAATGCACTAACTCACTTTCAAATTACTTTCTAATATCTTTTCTTATTCGCTCAAGAATAATATTTGCCGTTTCTTCTACGGCTTTATTGGAAACATCGACCGTATGACAGCCGATTTGATCCATAATATTGTTCGCGTACTGTAATTCTTGTTGAATGCGGTTCACATTTGCATAGTTAGCTTCCGCTTGCAAGCCTAATGCTTTCAGACGTTCTGTTCTTATTTCGTTTAGTTTCTCCGTATTAATGGTAAGTCCTATACATTTACTAGGATCCATTCTGAACAGTTCTTCAGGTGGGGCTACTTCGGGTACAAGGGGCACGTTCGCCACCTTGACACGTTTGTGTGCCAAGTACATGGACAACGGTGTCTTAGACGTCCTAGATACCCCGACAAGGACGATATCGGCACGAAGGAGTCCTCTAGGATCTCTTCCGTCGTCATACTTTACGGCAAATTCGATGGCTTCCACTTTTCTGAAGTAATCTTCATCTAGTTGGTGAACCATCCCTGGTCGAAAGCGTGGCGGCTCCTGGTACAGCAATTGTAAAGCATCTAACATCGGCCCCATAATATCAACCACTTTAACGCCAGCGCTCTCCGCTTCTTTTAAAAGGTGTGTTCGTAGTTCGGGGACGACGAGTGTAAAGGCAATAATAGCACGTTGATCAATGGCCATACCGATCACTTCATCAATGGTAGCCGTATCTTCAACGTAGGGGACTCTCCTTAGTTCTATTTGAGACATATCAAATTGGCTACCAGCCGCGCGCGTGACAAGCTCCGCTGTTTCACCTACTGAGTCTGATACAATCAACACCTTAGGTCTCTCTGGACTACTCATTCCTTTCCTCCTCTCGATGGACTATAATCCTTCATTACCTAATTCTACATACGCGTTTGTGATATTTGTTTTAGTCACTCTACCTATAATATTCATTTTTCCTTGCTCTTTGTCATCCTCAACGACCACTGGAAGGGCATCGACTTGGTAACGTATTAACTTCGTCGCGGCATCATGTAGCGACTCCTCTGGATAGGTTATGACTAGGTTCGGCATCCGCGTCATGATAATACTCACGGGTATTTCCTCTAGACTCTGCTTTCCTATCGCAGAGCGGAGTAAGTCTTTTCGAGATACAACCCCCACTAGGTGGTTATCTTCATCAACGACAAATAATGTGCCCACATCCTCTAAGAACATGGTGCATATACAATCATACACTGTCGCATTTTCCCGTACTAAAACGGGTACGGATTTGACTTCATTCACTGTTTTATTCTTAATACTTTCGCCAATAGCTTGTAAAGTTGATTTACCGGAGTAAAAATAGCCTACTCTTGGTCTCGCATCAAGAATCCCTGCCATCGTTAAAATTGCCAGGTCCGGGCGCAAGGTGGCTCTGGTTAAGCTGAGCTTATCTGCTATATGTTCTCCCGTAATAGGACCCTCGTCTTTAACGATTTGCACGATCTTCTCTTGTCTACTCGTCAGTTCGATGACCATCACCACCTTCGTTCTAAAAACGTCATACTGTCCTTTTATCATATCATATGTGGCCACTGCAAAAAACATAAGAAGGGAAGGACTTCGCCTTCCCTCCCTTTCATGTGCTCATTTATATATATTTATATCAATCAGGTTAACGTGTTATTTATTTGGAAAGACGAGTGTCGTGAAGTCTGCGTACTCATGTATTAAAGTACTCACTTGAACGATGAGCGAAAGGCGGTTATACCGAACGTGTTCATCATCGACCATGACCATGACATCATCGAAGAAGGCGTCAATAGGAGCTCTCAACGTTGTTAATGTATGATAGGCCGCTTCCCACTCTCCTTGTTTCATATGCTTATCGAAGGTTTCTTTGACAGATAAGTAGGCATCGTAAAGGGCTTGTTCTTCTTTTGTCGTAAAGCGTTCTGGTTGGACAGAGACGTCTCGATCCATCTTCTTAGCAAGATTATGCACCCGTGTGAAAGCCTCCACCTGCGATTTCAAGTCTTCCGTATCGAGCTGAACGCTGATGACCTTCCCTTTCGCAAGAACTGCGTAGGGCGCCACTTCATGTTGTGCACCTACTGCATCAATCACATCATAACGAATCCCTGTCTCTTGCAACTGATTTTTCAGTCTCTGTGAGAAGAAAGAGGCGAGGTCTTCCATTACCTCGTCAGCTCCACGTTTTAACAGTTGGCGGTTATGGAAAGCGTCTATCGCCACTTGAAATAACTCGGTCATTGTGATAGACCACTTTTCTGCAAGCATGATTTGTACAATCCCCGATGCTTGACGTCTTAACGCGTATGGGTCCTGCGATCCCGTCGGTATGATGCCAATTGAAAAGCAACCCACAATGGTATCAATCTTATCGGCGACACTTAATATGCCACTCACCATGTTTTCAGGGAGGTCATCCCCTGCAAATCGTGGTTTATAATGTTCCTGAATCGCTTGGCTGACTTCTTGAGACTCTCCAGCGAGCTTGGCATACTCCTGGCCCATTCTACCCTGTAATTCTGTAAATTCATTAACCATCTGTGTGACCAAATCAAATTTACATATTTCCGCTGCACGCTCGAGTGACTTTGTTTCATCGCCCTGCATGCCCACTTTTGCCGCTAAAGAAGCTGAAATTTCACGTATACGGCGTACTTTGTCCCCTATTGTTCCAAGCTCCTCGTGGAAAACAACATTCTCCAGTTGCGATAAAGCTGTTGAGATAGCCAGTTTTTTGTCTTCATCGTAAAAGAATCTGGCGTCTGATAGCCTTGCCCTTAACACTTTTTCATTCCCTTTGGCCACGATGCCTTTAGGATCAACATCACCGTTCCTCACAGTCACAAAATAAGGTAGCAATGTGCCTTGTTGATCTTGGACAGGGAAATAACGCTGATGCTCCTTCATGGTCGTAATGAGCACCTCATCCGGTAGCTGTAAAAACGCCTCGTCATACTTACCGTAAAGCACAGTTGGATACTCAACGAGATGTGTGACTTCGTTCAGTAGTGAATCATCTAATGGGATATGCCAATCCATCTCTGCAGCCAATTGCTCAAGTTGCGTTTGGATCGCCTGTTTTCTTTCCACATGGTCAGCGATGACAAAATGTTTTTGTAACGCGGTGGCGTACTCATTCGGCGTGTGGATTGTTATGGCTTCTCCAAGAAAACGATGGCCATATGATTGGTTACCTGTGTTCACGCCTACGATATTGAAAGGAATGACCTCTTCACCGTAAAGGGCAAGAAGCCAACGTATCGGACGAACGTAACGTAAATCATAACTGCCCCAACGCATGTTTTTAGGGAATGTAAGCGAGAGGATAATCTCTCTTAGTTGAGGGAGCAGTGACAGCGTCGCTTCACCTTTTGTTTCCTTCGTTGCGTAGATATACTCTTCGCCTTTAAACGCTTTGAAGTATAGTTGCTCTGGATCCACACCTTGTCCCCGTGCAAAGCCTAACGCTGCTTTTGACCAAGCACCATTCTCGTCCACGGCAATCTTTTTGGCAGGACCCTTAGATTCTTCTACTTGATCCTGTTGTTTCTCGTTCACGTTTTCAATCAGTACGGCTAGTCGGCGGGGAGTGGCAAAAGTTTTGACGCTACCAATAGAAACGCGGTGATCTTCAAAAAATGCTGTCATTTTATTTTTGAGCTGTTCAATTGCATCATCTATAAAACGAGCCGGCATCTCCTCAAGTCCAACTTCTAGTAGTAAAGGCTTATGACTCATGTTGATCCCCCCCTCTATTCTTCATCATTGGGAAGCCTAACTTCTCTCGTTCCTCGTAGTATACTTGGGCACAACGACGTGATAAATGACGGACACGGCCGATGTAGCCCGTACGTTCCGTCACGCTAATAGCCCCACGTGCGTCTAAAAGGTTAAACGTATGTGAGCATTTAAGAATGTAATCATACGCTGGAAAAACTAAATTCTCATCTAATATTCTCTTGGCCTCTTGCTCGTACATATTGAACAGCTGAAATAACATTTTACTGTCAGACACCTCAAACGTATATTTAGACTGTTCATACTCGGGCTGATGAAAGACATCACCCCACTTGTATCCATCGACCCATTCTAGTTCAAACACGTTTTCTTTATCTTGAATATAAGACGCTAGACGCTCTAGCCCGTATGTAATTTCTACGGATACAGGGGAAGCTTCTAATCCTCCAACCTGTTGGAAATACGTAAACTGCGTCACTTCCATGCCGTCTAACCAAACTTCCCAACCTAATCCTGCAGCGCCCATGGTTGGATTCTCCCAGTTGTCCTCTACAAATCGAATATCATGCTCTAGAGGGTCTATGCCAAGCTCTTTCAAGCTATCGAGATAAAGTTCTTGGATGTTATCTGGAGAAGGTTTCATCACCACTTGAAACTGATGGTGTTGGTATAAACGGTTAGGGTTCTCTCCATACCGACCATCCACAGGACGTCTGGAAGGTTCAACATAGGCCACATTCCATGGCTCAGGGCCAATCGTTCTCAGAAATGTCATCGGGTTTAATGTTCCTGCTCCTTTTTCAACGTCATAAGGCTGCACTAATAAGCAATTCTGTTCACTCCAATAGCGCTGTAAAGTTAATATCATATCCTGATAATTCATGTGTACACCTCCAAATGTAGTACGGTAAAAGACATATGAATGCATATAAAAAACCCCACGCCTCTATGTCAGTGACATAGGGACGAGAGGTTGAATTCCCGCGGTTCCACCCTACTTGGTAGCGGATCATAAATCAGCTACCCTCTTTTATCATCGTTGCTCAGGAGCGCCACTTCCGTCATTGCAATTCAATATGTATGGGATTGACGTATTTTGCTATATGTTATCTTACTCTTTTTGCTTCGGCGTGTCAAATGATCGTTACACAGGCTTTGCTTTTTACATCCATTTAGACATTTGTTCTAAAAAGTCGCGTGTTTTAAGACGTAAAGGCGTATGCTGGTCCATAAAATGCCAGAGTACTTCTCTCAGCTGTGTCTTGGTCTCTGTTTTTACTTTGATATGGCCCAGTTGATGTGGTTGAACCTGCGATAACAATCGTAACACTTTAAACGTCCCGGGTGTGAGATCAATACGTTGCTGATCCATATGCGTGCATCTATGGCACAGAAATCCACCCTCAACCACACTGAAGGAAAAGGTTCCCTCTGTGGCGCCACAAGACACACATTGACTGAGTTCTGGTCTATACCCTCCGTACACTAACATCTTTAACTCGAAAAGCCTTGCCAATATCTCGGGATCTTTCTCATCTTCTAATTGTTTAAACAGTTCTATGATCATTTGAAAAATGTACTCACTGGCATCATGCTCTTCGGTTAAGCGGTGAAGTAAGTCTGCAAAGTATGCGGCATAAGACGTTTTAGTCAGGTCTTGTCTCAAATCACGAAATGACTCAATCATATCACCTTGGGATAAAGTCCCCATCCCTTTAGCCGTTCCTCTATAGAACATATAGTGACCGTAGGTGAAAAGTTGAGACACGGAAGAGAGGCGGCTTTTTGGTTTTTTCGCCCCTCTGGCCATTAAACTGATTTTTCCCGCTTCTCTTGTATACACGGTGAGTATTTTGTTCCCCTCACCATAATCCTTCGTCTTAATAATCAGACCTTCAATTTTTATAAGCATTCTAACACCTGCTTTGTGTTCATTGCAGGTAAGGTTTCCCCACTTGATTAAGTGATGCTTACCTCTTTCTCTTCTTCAAACTCAACATCTTTTTCATAATGTTCGTCATGATCTTGGCAATCAGTTCCAGTACACTCTTTATATAAGAGATAAGCTTCAACATTCCCAGTCGTCGAAAAAACGTTCCACGAATAGTCTCGCATCGAATCATTCCTTTCGTTTAGACTGAAATCTCCCGATATACATTAAGGTGTACCTTCCTGCTCAGAACTATGCTTCATAAATGTTGACAGTTTTTAGTCAGTGCGTTCATTGTTTGGGCTTGATCTGGGGTTAGGTTTGTTTTGGTTAGGTTTTGATGGTTTAGATCACACGACGTTATTCGTCATCATGATAACCAAAGTTCTTCAGGTAATGCTGACGATTTCGCCAGTCTTTTTTCACCTTGACCCACAGCTCTAAATACACGCGATTGCCTAACAGCCGTTCTATATCATGTCGGGCACGTTTTCCTACTTCCTTCAACACACTTCCGTTTTTACCGATAATGATCTTTTTCTGTGAGTCTCTTTCTGTGTAAACGACGGCACTGATATAGATCGTATCTTCACGCTCGCCGGGTTTCATCTGCTCAATTTCCACTGCAATGGAATGGGGCACCTCTTCTCTAGTGAGAAAAAGTATCTTTTCTCTGATCAGCTCAGCTACAACGAACCTCTCGGGATGGTCTGTGACCTGATCCGCCGGATAATACTGTGGTCCTTCTGGCAGTCGTTGAATGATTTGTTCTAGTAATGTATTCACATTATTCCCTTGAAGTGCGGAAATAGGCACAACTTCGGCAAACGTATACATATTCGAATACTGTTCAATAACCGGTAAAAGGTCATGTGGATGGACCTGGTCTATTTTATTCAGGACTAACAGGACAGGTGTTTTTACTTCCTTCAGTTGTTCAATGATAAACGTATCCCCTGGACCGAGCTTTTCTGTCACATCGATTAAAAAGAGCACCACATCAACTTCCTTTAAGGTGCCGGTAGCCGAGTTGACCATAAAGTCGCCTAGCTTCGTTTTCGGTTTATGTATCCCCGGGGTGTCAATAAATACAATTTGGCCTGTATCTGACGTATAGACTCCCTGAATTTTATTTCGTGTTGTTTGGGGTTTATCTGACATGATCGCTATTTTTTGCCCAATAACGTGATTAATTAATGTAGACTTACCGACGTTCGGACGGCCGATGATAGATACAAACCCTGATCGGTAACCTTTTTTTTGCTCGAGCATTGACATGTGTTTCCTCCTCATTTACGCTATACACTTTCTTTGTGAAGTGTGATGTCATCATTTCAATTTCATTCACTTTCACTTACATTCAACATAGCTCCTTTATGATGTCTTTTGGCCTTGACCGGTTCAATCGGTAGCTAAATCATCTTTGGTAAAGGCTCCGGGCAACAGTTCACTGACCGTTGTTTCAAACACTTTTCCTTGTAGATTAGTGAGGTATACAGGCATGTCTGAAGGACAGAGTTCTGCTAGGACTTGTCGACACGCACCACAGGGAGGGACGGGCCGTTCAGTATCTGCGGCTACGGCTAGTGCTTTAAATGTTTGATCTTCTTTTGGGTATTGTGAGAGAGCTGAGAATACGGCTGTTCGCTCCGCACAATTACTTAAACTATAAGCCGCATTTTCAATATTGCCCCCCAAAATAATTTTATCCGTTGTTGTAAGTAAAGCAGCCCCCACTAAAAAATTAGAATATGGGGCGTAAGCTAAGGTTCTCGCTTCAACCGCTTTATCCATTAAGGTTTTCTTTAACTGATCTTCCATATGTTCTCTACTCCTTTACATGTCGTCTTTGCTTTTAATATTCATACGAAGCTGAACGTCTAGGTCTGTATTTTCTTGCATTTGTTTCAAGATACGTTCGGTGTCTTGTTCTACGTCATGACTGGTTTTTAAAATAGGATACTTCTGTGACCGAGGGACCACAACCCCACCTGATATGATATATTTTAACCCTTGTTCAACCGTCATATCGAGGAACGTTACATCTTCCTTCGGAACCAACACGAGCCAACCTGAAGTCGGATTAGGGGTCGTTGGAAGAAAGACATTATAACATTCTTGACTTGTCTTTATTTGCACCTCACCTTTTGATTCTCCTGTCAAAAAGCCGATGGTGTATATCCCCGGGCGAGGATATTCAACAAGGACCACTTTTTTGAAGGAGGAACGGTCTTGTATAAGGGCAGTAATAACTTGTTGGACGGTTGAATACACACTTCTGGCGATGGGTATTTTTTTAAACGTGTGTTCCGTTAGTTGGATGATTCTCTTACCCGTCAGTCCCTTGGTCACATATCCCACACCGATTAGAATAACGATCATAAGTACGAACCCAATACCTGGGATACGTTCTTCAAAAGACCACCCTAAGACAACAAATTCGTTTGTATTCGTTTTTGTTGTCAGTCCGAGCCAATACATGATTTGGGTTACGGCATTACCGAGAATACGGTCTACAGATCTGAAGGCGATCTGTAAAACGTAAATGGTCACTAATGCAGGCAATAAAGCAATCAAACCCATGACCAAGTAATGACGTATTTGCTTTATCATATGGCCACGCTACCCCTTCCTTTTTTTTAACCAAAATAAGAAAAAGATGATAAGCACTAACGTAATCATGATGGTCTCAACGGGTATGGTGACCGGAAGAGAGAGCAGGTCTACAATCGGGGGGATAAACACGTATACGCCGATAATCGTTGCAAACAGGGCAGCAAAAAGGACGGCACCTGCCGCTACATCTTTGGCGATCTTAGCATTCTGATGATAGTCCTCAGTGATGAGATCGACCACCTTTTCAACTGCGGTATTCATCAGTTCCATACACATGACCAACACGATGGAGGAGAAAACAAATAACAACTGATAGGTAGAAACGTCTAAGAAAACGGAAAGGAGAAGAACGAATACGCTAACGGCGAAGTGTATTTTCATATTTTGTTGGGTTTGGAATACGTATACGATGCCTTCGATCGCGTATTTAAAACTTTGTAGGACCTCTTTCATCTCCCTGTACCACCTTCTTTATCTCACTAGACCATGCTTCTCTAATATTTCTTCTTGTCTGGAAAACATCTCTTGGGCTTCCGCTTCTGATTCATGGTCGTAGCCAATCAAATGCAGAAAACCATGAACAACGAGAAACCCTAATTCACGTTCAAAGGAGTGGCCATACTCTGTGGCCTGTTCTTGTGCCCTCGGTATGGAAATAATGATATCTCCTAACATCCGTGGCTCACCTTCTGCCAGAAAGATATCATCATCGTCCTCCATCGGAAAGGACAAAACATCTGTCGGCTTATCCTTTTCCCGATATGAGAGATTTAATTCTTGTATTTCTTTCAGATTTACAAGTGTGATGGATACTTCGCCTTGTTCAATATGCTCTACTTTTGCGGCTGTTTGTAGCAGTTCTTCTATTAAGTTCTGTTGTTCACCTGTGATATATTGGTGCTTGTCCGTTAAGAGTATTTCGACCATACATGATGTATCCTTTCTGTTTCATATTGTCTGCTAAGCAGAGTGATGCGTGGAGGTCTTATCAGCATTTTTATTTTGCTTTTGTTTATCAGCACGCTCTTGACCTTGGTCCTGATCTTTGTGCTTTGTTTTCTGAGTCGCTTTATCCTTATCCTCAGGATACTCGATCCTAGAATGGAATATACCCTGTAAGGTTTCACACATCGCTCTGGCTACTTGATCCAACTCCTTAAGCGTCAGGTCACATTCATTAAACTGTCCGTCTTCTAAACGATCACGAATGATCTGTCTTACCAGGTTCTCAATACGTTCTGGTGAAGGCTTTGACAGAGAACGAACAGCCGCCTCAATACAATCAGCAATCCCAACGATAGCGGATTCCTTAAACTGCGCCTTCGGTCCTGCATAGCGGAACTCTCTCTCTGTGACTTCGCTATCATTATCCTGCTTGGCCTTATGATAGAAATATTTTAGCAGTGTCGTCCCGTGATGCTGTTCGGCAATATCCTGAATCGCTTTAGGTAGCCCATGTTCTCTTAACATTTGTGCACCATCTTTGGCATGGGCTGTGATGATGGTCTTACTCAAGTGCGGTGCTATTTTATCATGGGGATTTTCCATGTTCATCTGATTTTCTATAAAGAAATGAGGACGCTTTGTCTTACCTACATCATGGTAATAAGCTCCTACTCTCGCTAGTAAACCGTTACCCCCAATCGCTTCGGTAGCCGATTCTGCCAAGTTAGCTACCATGACACTATGATGATAGGTGCCTGGTGCCTCTATCAATATTTTACGTAAGAGAGGTTGATTTGGATTAGATAACTCTATAAGTTTCATGGGCGACAGGATTCTAAAAGCAGCTTCAAAGAATGGCATGAGGCCAATAGTTAGAATGGAAGCTAATATACCATTAAAGAAGCCAAAAGTGAGTTTCCCGGTAAACGCCACCCCATCAGCAGGCACACTCTGTAACAGTGTCACCGCACAGATAGCTACCATGGTGACGACTGAAATGACAAATCCTGCCTGTAAAATCTTTGTTTTTCGTGTCGCTTTACCTAAGAAGAATGCCCCCGCTACCCCACTAAAAATGGTGACGATCCCATATGAAATATCAATATGCGCAGAGGTCGTACCGTTGAGCAGGACGGCTGCGAGTAAACCAAATATAAAGCTACTAAATATGGCAATTCTTTGGTGGATTAACATGGTCATGAGCATGGTACCGAGTGAAATCGGGGTGATAAACCCGATGCCAATGTAATCCAAAGTTTGGAACAAATAAATCACTTTCATGACGATGACATTGATCAAAACAATGACGATATACATCAATAAGGTCGCATTATTATACTGTATCGATAAGTCAGAGAAGGAGATATAGTAAGCCAGTAACGCAATAATGAGCGTGATAAAGAGAGCCAACCCTAAATACGGATATTCATTCGCAGACTCACTTAACATACCGACCAATCGGAGTTTGCGTATATCTTCTTGATCGATAAAATCCCCTTCAGATACAATCAGTTCACCCTCACGTATCATGTCGCTAGGCACCTGATCCCGTGCTTCCTCGCGCAAACGATCGGTTTCTTCTTGGTCAATGAGATAGTTGGGAACAATGCTAGCCTCAGCCATTTCATAGGATAATTGGCGTAAACGCTCGTCCAAGCTAGAGACAACGAGTGAGTCCCTTACACGCTGATAGGCATGTTCAAGCCCGTCATTCTGTCTCCTGACCCCACCATCCATGACTTCATAGACAATACTGGTGGTAACACGTCTTAACGTGTCAATTTCTTCTATGGGATATGATAAGAAAGCATCATACGAACCCTCACTTATGTCATAGCTTATCACTTCTTCAATGGCTTGCCTTTTTTCACTCGCTGAAGATTCCTCATCATCTAGTATGTCCTTAATATCGTTAAAAGTGTTATCAAGTTCTCGGGTCTGGCTATTGGTGATGCTGTCATCTTTGGTATACACCGCCTCAACCTCTTTAGCGGCTGCGTCTCTCTTACGTTGCGTTTCTTCTTCATCCACAACTGTAACAGGTGAGACGATGTCATGTGTCGGCCTTGAACCTATCGAAACATCTACCACTTCAGGAGCAATATTTCCGACCATAAAAAGATAAAGAATGACCCCTAGGATAAGGTAAAGGGCCACTCGTACAAAAGCGTTATTTTTCCATCTCTTTATGAGTGCTGAGTTTTCAGCATGATGTAAAGACTTTTTCATGTTTCTCCCCTCAGTTTCCTAGGTTCCCCTTTGATAACTCTCCGAAGATAATTGGACTAGGGCTTCACAGTGTCTTGCTCGTAAGCGTTAATTATACGACCCACTAATGGATGTCGGACAACATCCGCTTGCTGTAAGTATATAAAACTTAGGCCATCAACACGATTTAATTTTTGTTCTGCTTCCACCAACCCAGACTTTTTCCCCTTGGGAAGGTCAATTTGGGTGATGTCGCCCGTGATAATCATTTTAGAGCCAAAACCAAGTCGTGTGAGGAACATTTTCATTTGTTCAGGCGTGGTATTTTGCGCCTCGTCAAGAATCACAAAGCTATCGTCTAACGTACGTCCTCTCATGTAGGCCAGGGGCGCAATCTCAATAATCCCCCGCTCAAGGTATTTGGCAACAGGTTCTGCGCCTAATACATCGTACAACGCGTCATATAGAGGTCTGAGATACGGATCTACTTTTTCCTGAAGGTCTCCAGGTAAAAACCCTAAGTTCTCTCCCGCCTCAACTGCTGGGCGTGTGAGCACAATTTTCTCCACAGTTCCTTTTTTAAGCGCGGCGGTCGCTAATACCACTGCCAAGTATGTTTTACCCGTTCCGGCTGGTCCAATGCCAAAGACGATGTCATTTTTATTAATCGCCGTTACGTAGTGTCTTTGACCGAGGGTTTTGACACGGATGGGCTTTCCTTTGATGTTCGTTGCAATTTCTTGGTCAAATAGTTCGGTAAGCTCTTCCACCATTCCCTGTTTTGCTAATTCTGTTGCATAAATGATATCCCTTTCAGACAGCTGGATACCTGAACGGATGAGGTGGAGTAAGACATCAAATAACGGTTTGACCATTTCAATGGACTCATGAGCACCAACGATACTGACTTCTTCATTTCTGACTTGTACAACAATATCGAAAGCTTTCTCAATTTCCTTCAGAAAGCGGTCTTGTGGGCCGAATAACTTTGGTGTTTCTTCTGGATCGATGACTTGTAATTTTATTTGTTCTGCATTCTTTTGCAACAGGCCTCAATCTCCTTGAATGATGATTTGTTCTGATGCAATGTTTTCTATCACTGTATAATGCATCTTTATATACACTTTACCACTGTCCACTTGCTTTCGCAAAACTTTTTCTTCCTGTATTTCCGCGTCAGGTGGGAGTTTGCGCGTGATTTTTTCACGGGCTAATTTGGCTCCCAAATCAACGGCTTCCTCTTCCGTAAGTATATGTTGTACTTCATTGGTCTCTTTTATGTCTTTAATCTGCCAGCCAATCGGAAATGTCCACTTTTTCCAATGGAGTTGATGTAAAGTTTCTTCAGTGCGAGAAGAGGAAAATGTAGGATCTTTGAATCCCCAAACTTTTAGCGCCCATTCGCCGAAAGTGAGATAGTACTCCTTCGTTCTTTCACCCGTTTGCCTTTCACTATTTTGCTCTAAGGGCACTGAAATACTGCCCTCATACCACACTTCACCCCATACCTCTCCGGTGGCTGCCACAACCTGAGGTTCTTCTTCCGTTCCAATGATGCCTGATACTAAAATATCACCTGGCTGCACATATTCATTCTGCTTGACGAGTGCTTGCCCCTGTTCTACAAACATACGGTGTATAATCGCTTTCTTCTTAGCCACTAAGTGTCTGGGATTAGGCCTATCTTCAATTTCAGGTAATGTTTTTTCAACAACTTTCAGCCTTGCCGTAGTCCCTTCAAAACGAAAACCAACCCAAGTTGTGTCTGGGATCACTTCCATGATTTTGCGCTGAATCGTTTGATAATCCTCAACTTGAAATTTAAAACTCCCGGGTTTCACACCCAAGTTGGCAAGTTCCTGTTTAATCACCTGCTCATCTTCAGGTAGCTGTACCCCCTCAATCTCTACAAACCAGATCATCGACGAAAGCAGGTACAGTAAAAGCCCAAAAGTGACAATACCCAAAGTAAAACCTAACCGTCGGCGGATGTTTTTAAATGCAAACGGCAACCCGTTCTTTTTGATAATCCTGACACGACAGCCTGTCTCCTTTAAAAGCGCTCGAAGCTTAAAGAAATGCTCTATGGTCATGGAGACGGTTGCGACATGTTTATTCTGTCTTTGTATGTCCCAAGCTGCAAATCTTTGGTTCATCATTCGGTTAATGAGTCTTTCGAGCTTTTCCCCTTTGATTTCTATTGTGACGTACCCTAACCACCAATGTAACATTTCTTCATTACTCATCCCGCCGATCCTCCTCATGACTTAATCCCTTATATATGACCCTTTGTCCACCACTCGTGCTTAAGAGACACCTGGTCCACCTTTATGGCTGGTTATTTTTCACTTGATCCAAGTACTGAATTTCACGTATGAATCCTTCTAATAGCACCTCTTCAGGGAGGATTTGACGTATAACGAAGCGCTCCCCGCGTACCAATAACTGACCTTTATTACTCAATAAAAGCCGAAGCTCATCACTATGGAAAACCAGGACGCCTCGGTGATTCTCTATATACATCTGTAATGGTCCAATCATCGTGATACGGGGCAGATCTAAAACAACATCTTGAGGTAAATCGAGTACACCAGCTGACCAGCGTTTTAATTTTCTGTGTAGTTTCCGCATCGCCATGCCTCCTTCCCCTCTCTTAATGATGTTATGCAAGACAGGTTGCCTTGTATGCCTGCATTTTAAGCGATGCCTCCTTTCACAATCTATAAGATAATTG
Organism: Caldalkalibacillus salinus; assembly: GCF_016745835.1. NCBI lineage: Bacteria > Bacillati > Bacillota > Bacilli > Caryophanales > Bacillaceae > Caldalkalibacillus > Caldalkalibacillus salinus. Next base: position 31,124 of record NZ_JAERVL010000019.1, read on the forward strand.
CCATTTGAAGCTTATGATTTGCCATTTGAAGCTTATGATTGGTTATGAGATCAGCGGGCAGACAAAAAAGGCCTATCTCTACATATGTAGAAATAGGCTTGTTTCTTTTTCCTTTATTGCGAATGTCGACGCACTTGGTACCGATTTGTACGGTGCGGGTCTCTAGATCGTGGCGGACCTAGGATTTGAGACCACACGATCCCTTGTGTGACTGACTTTTTACCCATATGCTTGAAGTCGAGGATATCTTTTGCTTTCTTCGAATAGTACTCAGCCTCGGACCGTAACGTTTCAGTCATTTCTTCCAAATCCCCAATTTGATCCGTCACAGCCATATCACTCACTGCACTGTCAACAGTCGTATTTGCAGACCGAAGCTCCTCATAACGTCTTTGAGCCTCCGTTTGTTTGGGTGACTCTTGGTTACGACGTCGTTGATCATCCAGAGCCGATGACGCTTTCGTTCCCTCTCTTTGCTGTTGTGGGCGCTGATTTGTATTCTCTCGATCCCCTACGGTTTCCCAGGGAATCTCAATAGGGCCAGCCGTTGGCCTGGGCGCCCGCTGTGGGGATGGTGTGTGATCATCCTGAGGCTCCCTTTTCTTGTTAAAAATCCCTGCTAGAAACCAAAAGAGTAATACTAAGTAAAATACATTACCTAGTAGAAATTCGATAAGATTAGCCACTGGACATTCCTCCAGTATTTACGTATTAAGGACGTTGTTGTCCGTCATCATTGTCGTTTTGATCTTCACCTTGTGTCACTTTGCCGATGGATTCGCGCATACCTGTATCGGCCATGACATTTTGCAGGTTCATATAATCCATAACGCCGATATTACCAGAACGTAACGCTTCTGCCATCGCTTGAGGCACTTCTGCTTCTGCCTCTGTCACTTTCGCTCTCATTTCTTCTACGCGTGCTTTCATCTCTTGCTCAGAGGCAACAGCCATAGCACGACGTTCTTCTGCTTTCGCTTGTGCAATTTTCTTGTCTGCTTCGGCTTGATCCGTTTGTAATTCGGCCCCGATGTTCTTACCGATATCAACGTCTGCTATATCGATCGATAGCATCTCAAACGCGGTACCTGCATCTAAGCCTTTATCTAACACAGTTGTCGATATAAGATCAGGGTTTTCTAAGACCGCCTTGTGTTTATCAGCAGAACCAATGGTGGATACGACACCCTCACCAACACGGGCAATGATGGTTTCTTCACCTGCACCACCGACTAAACGGTCAATATTGGCACGAACGGTAATTCTCGCTTTTGCTTTCACTTCAATTCCGTCAAGAGCCACACCGGCAATCCAAGGTGTTTCAATGACTTTAGGGTTAACGCTCATCTGTACAGCCTCTAAGACATTACGGCCAGCAAGATCGATTGCTGCAGCACGCTTAAAGTCAATTTCAATATTGGCACGATGAGCTGCGATTAATGCGTCCACAACTCTATCGACGTTACCACCAGCAAGATAGTGACTCTCTAGTTGATTCGTAGACAGTTCAAGACCTGCCTTTCTTGCTTTAACAAGTGGTGCCACCACACGTCTTGGGATAACACCACGTAGCCTCATCCCTACGAGGGTGAAGATACCAATTTTAACTCCAGCCGCAAGGGCTGAAATCCAGAGTCCTAATGGTACAAACGTGAAGAAAATAGATAGGACTATAAATCCGACAACGATTGCACCTAATAAAAATATCGTATTAGCATCCATTCGTACATCCTCCTTATACTAGACTGTTTCTATATGTGAAAGGGATAGACCCTATTCAACCTCATCTGATTGAACAACTTCCGTGACCATGATTCTCGTCCCTTCTACTTTTTGTACTCGGACTTTTGTTCCTTTTTCTAAAGGACGGCCACTGCTGACGACATCATAGTCTTCTCCTTCGATTCTAGCGGTACCAGCCGGGCGGAGCTTAATTAGCGCGATCCCTTCCTTACCGAGGAGTTTCTCTCGTTTTACTTGATGTTCCCCTGCATCTGATTCCACCTCTTCCTGCAATACGAGCTTCGACCAGAACCCTCTCTTATTAAGGTACTTACTCAGTATCACGATACCAATGACAGAGACGATAATCGAAATGCCAACAGCTCTCAACCCCGTTTCAATATCGACACTGGCTAAGGTGAGACTGGCGAAAACGGATACAATCCCTAGTATCCCGAAGAGGCCAAAACCGGCACTGATAACCTCGAGCATGATAAAGACCAACCCCAACCCGAACAGTATCAGTGCTTCCCATCCTGCAAACCCGGCAATCATGTGCCCGAAAAAGAAGAGAAGTAACGAGCAGAGTCCAACGGCCCCCGGTATACCGAAGCCAGGACTATACAGCTCTAGTATAAGGCCCAAACTGGCTAATGACATTAGAATTGAGGCCACAACGGGGTGTGTAATAAACCGGGCTAACTGTTCCGCGAAAGTGAGCTCAACCTCTACAATGGTCGGATTCTCAAGACCTAGATAGTGATATACACCCTCTAAAGAATCTGTTATCTCTTCAGCATAACCGTGTTCGAGTGCAGTGTTAGCATTGAAGGATAAGGGTGTGCCTTGAGTGGTAAGTCCCTCGATTTCCATGTCGGGATCAACCATAGCCTTAGCGTAGAGGGGATCACGCCCTTGTGCCTCAGCGGCTCCAGCCATCCCTTCAATCCACATGGACATCGCTTTCGCGTCTCCAGCATTGCCTTCCATATCAACCACTGTCGCTGATCCCATCGTTGCTGTCGGTACCATCACAATGTTGTCAGCGTTGAGGGAGATATACGCCCCTGCCGAAATGGCACTTGGATCGACGAAAACGGTAATGGGAATCTGCGTTTGCCTCAGCAGGTTGCCGATATCGAGTGCAGCATCCACGGCGCCACCAGGTGTGTTCATATGAATGATGATGTGATCGGCTTGATCCTCCCTCGCTGCACTAAAGGCCCGTTCCATATAAGCGTGGAGCCCTTTCTCTATCGTTTCCTCAACGTAAACGATATACACCAGCGAGTCCTCAGACTGAGCATCAGATATCATCGGTGCCAGCATTGTAAATCCTAATGATAAGATAATGGTAAGATAAATAGCAATTCTTATGTACTTTAACGTATACTTGTTCATATAACACCTCCATCTGTCCTATTGTCCCTATTATACCAAAATATACAAAGGGACATAACTCTATTCACAATAAAGATAGTTGTGCTAGAACTCCATCTTGGTCAAACAACTTTGATGGTGTCTCACGGTCCATACTATTTATACGGTGTGACAAAGTCGGGGTTTCACTCATTTTTCTATGTTTTGATGTTGGGGTAAGGAGCACAAGCTCCTTACTCCCATGATGCTACAAATAGACAATTTACTCGTTTTATGCGATGTTGGGACGTGCTTACGGCCGCTCTTACTCAGGCCTTCTTTTTATTGATACCGTGAGGGTAACGAAGGCCTTCATAAAGGCGGTAGATAAACCCTCCAGCACATCCCTTCATCCCACCCCAACATATATTGTAGAGCCCTAAAAAATGTCAGAGTACCTGAAAAAAGCACTTTGTCTATACAGACAAAGTGCTT